>JAUVSA010000079.1 GCA_030597345.1 Bacillota bacterium | reverse complement strand
TGGACTACTACGGCCGGTGGAAGGCGAAGGTGCATCTGAGTATCTTGGAGCGGCTCAAGGATCGGCCGAGCGGGAAGTACATAGATGTGACGGCGATCACGCCGACGCCGTTGGGGGAGGGGAAGACAGTAACGACCATCGGGGTGTCGCAGGCGCTTGGGGTGTTGGGCAAGAGGGTGCTGACCTGCATCCGCCAGCCGAGCCTGGGACCGGTTTTTGGGATCAAGGGAGGCGCGGCCGGCGGAGGCTATTCCCAGGTGGTGCCGATGGAGGACTTCAACCTCCACCTCACGGGGGACGTGCACGCGGTGAGCATCACGAACAACCTGCTGGCGGCGATGATCGATGGGCACCTGAAGCACGGGAATCAGCTCAACATCGACCCCCGCACGATATCGTGGCGGCGCGTCATCGATCTGAATGATAAGTGGGGAGTCTACAACATTGTTTCGGGGCTGGGCGGCGAGAACCGCGTGCCGCGGGAGACGGGGTTCGACATCAGCGTCGCGAGCGAGGTAATGGCGATTCTCGCGCTGGCGACGGATCTGCAGGACTTGCGCAAACGGTTGGGGAGCATCATCGTTGCGCAGACCTACGAGGGAGAGCCGGTTACTGCGGAGCAGCTCGGAGCGGCCGGCGCGATGTGCGTGTTGATGAAGGATGCGCTGCTGCCGAACTTGATGCAGACGCTCGAGAATACTCCGGGGTTAGTGCATGCAGGGCCGTTTGCCAACATCGCGCACGGGAACTCCTCGATCATTGCGGACAGGATGGCGCTGAAGCTGGCCGACTATGTGGTGACGGAGTCGGGATTCGGCGCGGACTGCGGGATGGAGAAGTTCTTCAACATCAAGTGCCGGGTGAGCGGGCTCGTACCCAACTGTGTGGTGATCGTGGCGACGGTGCGGGCACTGAAGATGCACGGGGGATTGGGGACGGTTCGCCCGGGCAGGCCGCTGCCGAAAGAGATGCTGGAAGAGAACCTGCCGGCGCTGGAGAAGGGCTGCGCGAATTTGACCAAGCACATCGAGAACGCGCGGCTCTTCGGAGTGCCAGTGGTGGTGGCGGTCAACCGGTTCACGGAGGATACGGATGCCGAGATCAAGCTGATTCAGGAGAAGGCGGTCGAGGCAGGCGCGGAGGGGGCTTACATGTCCGACGTCTGGGCAAAGGGCGGCGAAGGCGGCACGGAGCTGGCAGAGGCCGTGGTGGCGGCCTGCGAGAAGCCGCTCGACTTCAAGCTGCTGTATCCGGATGATATGTCAATCAAGGAGAAGATCGAGACGATCGCCACGCGGATCTACGGGGCGGACGGGGTGGATTACCACCGGACCGCGGAACGGAAGATCGAGGCCTTCACGAAGTGGGGGCTGGATAAGCTGCCCATCTGTATGGCGAAAACGCATCTGTCGCTCTCTCACGATTCGAGTCTGAAGGGCCGGCCCACAGGCTTCCGGGTGCCGGTGCGAGATATCCGTCCGAGCGCGGGGGCAGGATTCCTGTTCCCGTTGTTGGGCACGTTCAGCACGATGCCGGGGCTGCCGAGCAAGCCGGCGGCGCTGAATGTGGACATAGACAGCGAGGGTCGTGTAGTGGGGTTGTTCTAGACTGATGGGATACCTTGAGGAGCCCCTGAAGACCTACAGCGATGCGCTTGCCTCGGGAGAGGCCACGCCCGGCGGCGGGAGCGCGGCGGCGCTGGCGGGAGCGCTGGGAGCGGCGCTGAACAGCATGGTTGCGAACTTCACGGTGGGGAGGGAGAAGTTCGCCGGCGTGGAGGAGGATGTTCAGCGACTGCTCGCGGAGTCGGAGCGGCTGCGGGGAGAGCTCGAGCGGCTGACCCAGGATGACACGGAGGCCTACGGGCAGGTTGTGGCGGCACAGAAGATGCCGCGAGAGACGGACGAGCAGAAGGCCGCGCGGCGGACGGCAATGCAGGATGCGCTGAAGGCTGCCGCGGAGGTGCCGAGGGCAGTGGTGCGGGCGTGTCACGGGGTGCTCGAGGTCGCGGGGGAGATGCTAGAGAAGGGGAATCCGAATCTGATCACCGATGTGGGGGTCGCCGCGAAGTTCGCGCTGGCGGCGATGGAGTGCGCGGCGCTGAATGTCGAGATCAACCTGGCCTACATCAAAGATGAGGACTACAATGCGGCGTGCCGGCGGGAGATCGCGCCGCGGCTGCACGCGGGGACGCGGCTGGCGGGAGACGTCTGGGAGAAGGTGAATCGGAGCGTGAAAGGCGAGGGAAAGTGAGTGCGAAGCTGCTGGAAGGGAAGCCGATTGCGGAGGAGATCCGCGCGCAGGTGAAGGCCGAGGTGGAGGGCCTGAAGGCGAAGGGGGCGACCCCTAAGCTGGTGGCGATTCTGGCCGGCGAGAACCCAGGGGCAAAGTTCTATGCCGGCGCGCAGGAGAAGGCGTGCGCGGCGGTGGGGATCGACTACGAGCTCGAGCAACTCTCCGCGGATATCTCGCAGGCGGATCTGGCGGGCGCAATTGAGCGACGGAACGCTGACGACAGCGTGCACGGCCTGCTCCTGCTGATGCCCGTGCCGAAGGGGATAAACGGAGCGGAAGCGCAGGCGCTGATCGATCCGCGGAAGGATGTTGATGGTGTGAGTCCGGCCAATCTCGGCCAGGTCGTCTTGGGGCAGCCGAAGCTGGCGCCCTGCACGGCAATGAGCGTAATCGAGATGGTGCGCGCCTCGGGCGTCGACGCATACGGGAAGGAAGTCGTGGTGGTCGGCAGCAGCGAGATTGTTGGCAAGCCGGCTGCCTTGCTGCTGATGGACAAGTACATTACGGCCGATGCGAAGGGGAAGACGGACAGGCTGGCCGGCGCGACGGTGACAGTCTGCCACATCGGGACCAGCGAACGAGGGGACCTCGGCGCACACACGCGCCGGGCGGACATCCTGGTGACAGCGGTGGGGGTGAAGCCGGGGTTGATCTCGGGAGACATGCTGAAGCCAGGCGCCATCGTGATTGATGTGGCGACGATCCGGGTGAAAGACCCGGAGACGGGAAAGACAAAGACGTACGGGGATGTGGACTTCGAGGCCGCGAAGGAGAAAGTGGCAGCGATCACGCCGGTGCCGGGAGGGGTCGGGGTGGTGACTACGGCGATACTGCTGCGGAACACGGTGGAAGCGGCTAAGTGGCAAGCATCGTAGAGCAAGAGTGGGCCACTGCAGAGGGTGGCGGCTACGCACGGCGGCGGGCATGTGGCTAGGTCCGCCCTACAGGAGAGGATGGGGAGAAGAATGTCGCTCCTACGGGATGAAGAGCAATGATGGAGAGATCGGAAGGCATAGCTGAGCATCCGGCGATCTGGTTTCAGGCCTCGGCCTGCTCGGGATGTGTGGTGTCCGTGCTCAATGGGGTAGCGCCGACACTCCGCGACTTGATCGTGGATCAGCTTGCGCCGGGACACCACGTCAATCTTCGTTTCCAGCCGACGATCATGGCGGCGTCGGGTGAGGTGGCGCTGGAGGTCCTGGCGGCGGCAGAGGAGGCGAAGGAGGGGTACCTGCTGGTGGTGGACGGGGCCCTGCCGACCGCGGCCGGGGGGCTCTTCGGCCGTGCCGCACGGCGGCGAACCGCGAAGAAGGGCGCTCACACAACGATGCACGAGCGGGCGCTGGAACTGGCGCGGAATGCTTCTGCCATAGTGGCGCTGGGCACGTGCGCGGCGTACGGGGGAATGCACGCGGCGGCGCCCAATCCCAGCGGGTGCGTGAGCATCTCTGAGGCGTTGAGACAAGCCGGGATTGAGAAGGCGGTGATAAACGTCCCAGGGTGTCCGCCGCATCCGGACTGGTTCACAGGCACGGTGGCCCAGGCCCTGCTGTTCGGGCTGCCGGGGCCCGAGGATCTGGACGCGGCGGGGCGGCCGAAGCGATTCTTCGGGCGACTCCTGCACGATCTATGTCCGCGGCGAGGTGAATTCGAGGCGCACAAGTTTGCGAAGGCGGCGGGTGAGCCTGGATGTCTGTACGAACTGGGGTGCAAGGGGCCGTGGACGCACGCGGACTGCCCGGAGCGACAGTTCAACGGCGGGGTGAACTGGTGCGTTGGAGCCGGGTCGCCCTGTCACGGTTGTGTGGAGCCGTTCTTCCCGGATATCTCCTGTCCGATCTACAAGAAGATTGGGCTGGAGGAACTGCCCCGGATCGCACGGGAGGAAACGGGCCAGCTAACAGCGGTACCGAGGCCGCAGCGTGCGGAGGAAGTCTGAGCGATGCCTGAACAGCAGACCATCTCGATTGACCCGATCACACGGATTGAGGGGCATCTGAAGGTAGAAGTAGTCGTCGAGAACGGCGAGGTAAAGGAGGCGCGCTGTTCGGGGCAGCTCTTCCGCGGCTTCGAGCTAATGCTGCTGAACCGGGACCCGCGGGACGCGACGCTGCTGTCTCAGCGCGTGTGTGGGGTCTGTCCGGTGGTGCACGCGACGGCGTCGGCGCTCTGTCTGGATGCGGCCTTCGGAGTAGACGGCAGCATCCCCCACAATGCCCGAGTGATGCGGAACCTGATGTTGGGGGCGAACTTCCTGCAGTCGCATATCCTGCATTTCTACCATCTGGCGGCGCTGGATTTCGTTGATGTGGCGGCGGCGGCGGACTACGAAGGTGCGGATGATCGGCTGAACAGCCTGCGAGATTTCATCAAGCGGGGGGAGCTTGCCCCGTTCATGCCCAGGTATGAAGGCGATTATCGCCTGTCCAAGAAGGCCAACCAGCAGGCTGCCTCGCACTACGTGCAGGCCCTCGATGCGCGGCGGACGGCGCACGAGATGCTGTCGGTGTTCGGGGGTAAGATGCCGCACCAAGTAGGGATTGTAGTCGGGGGATGTACCGAGACACCCACGGCGGACAAGATCGCCGCATTTCTGTCGAGGCTGGAGGTGCTGCGGCGGTTCATTGGCGAGGTCTATCTTCCGGATGTGCTCACGGTGGCGGAGTCGTACGGCGACTACTTCGAGATAGGCGCCGGTGTCCGGCGGTGGCTGTCCTACGGTGGTATCGAGCTGGAGACAGAGGAGACGGAGCTGCTCAAGCGACAGCGATTCTTCCCATCGGGGCGGGTCGCTGCCGATCTGAAGCTGAAGCCGGTGGATGCCAGCAAGATCGACGAGCATGTACGACATTCGTGGTACGATGATACGACCACGGGGCGGCGCCCGGCGGAGGGCGAGACAGTGCCCGCACCCGAGAAGGAGGCCGGATACTCCTGGATCAAGGCGCCGCGGTACGAGGGAGAGGCGTATGAGGTGGGGCCGCTGGCGCGCACGCTGGTGGCGTACGCAAGCGGCGATGCCGCGGTGAAGAATGACGTGGATGGCGTCCTCTCCCGGTTCAACGCCGGGCCGGAGGCGCTCTTCTCGGTGTTGGGCCGCCACGCGGCCCGGGCGCTGGAAACGCGGCGGCTGGCGAAGGCGATGGCAGACTGGGCGATGGAGCTGCGCCCGGGCGAGCCGGTGTGTGAGTGGCGGGAGCCGCCCGAGTCCGGCAGCGGCATGGGGCTGACCGAAGGGCCGCGCGGTGCGTTGGGGCATTGGGCGGAGATCCGCGAGCAGAAGCTCGCCCGCTATCAACTGGTCGTACCCACGACCTGGAACGCATCGCCGCAGGACGATGAGGGCAAGCCCGGCCCAATCGAGCAGGCTTTGATAGGGACACGCGTGCGCGATCCCGAGAACCCGTTCGAGGTGGTGCGGATAGTGCGGTCGTTCGATCCGTGCCTGGCCTGCTCGGTACATATGCTGACGCCGCGGGGCAGGGAGGTAGCGCGATGTCGGGTGCTATGAGCCCAGTCGTCGTGCTCGGCGTGGGGAACCTGCTCCGCCAGGATGAGGGGGTCGGGGTACACATAGTGCGGGCCCTGTCGGAGGTGGAGTTCGGCGAGTGGGTGGAATTGGTGGATGGGGGCACGGCAGTGTATGAGGCGCTGTCGCACTGGCGCCAGATCGGGAAGCTGATAGTAATAGATGCGCTGCGGGCCGGGCGGGAGCCGGGCACGATCTCGCGGCTGTCCCTGCGAGAAGTGGCGGATCGAACGGCGCCGGCGCTCTCGGTGCACGAGCACGGCCTGCTGGACGCGCTGGGTCTGCTGCAGCAAGCGGGGGTGCGAGTGGGGGAGGTTGTCATCTACGGAGTCGAGCCGGCAGAGGCAGGATGGGGCACGGAGCTGTCGGCTCAGGTGGCGGAGTCTCTGCCCCGGCTGGCGGAACGTCTCCAGGCCGAGGTAGGGATGGTGGCCGGTGAGGAGAGGCCGATATGATCGCATCAGAGCTGAAGCCGATGGAGGAGATTCTGGGCTTTCTGGAGCAGGACAAGACAGTATTTGTGGTGGCCTGCGATGGATGCGCGACGGGGTGTCAAGTATCGGACCCGGAACACGTGGCAGAGACTGTTGCGGGGTTGGAGAAGAGTGGGAAGTCCGTAGCCGGGACCGCGCGAGTGGAGATGGCCTGCAATCAGGGGCTGGTGGCGCTGATGCTGATGCAGCAGATAGAAGCGGTGGGAGCGGCTGACGGGATACTGGTGATGTCGTGTGGGGTCGGGGTGCAGACAGTGGCGGCAGGGGTCGAGAAGCCGGTGCATCCGGCCGCAAACTCGATATACGTGGGAGGCTTCGCGGGGCTCTGGCGATCGGAGCCCAGGTGCGCGGAGTGCGGGAACTGCGTGTTGGACTAGACGGCGGGGATCTGTCCGTACACGGCGTGCTCGAAGTCGCTGCTGTACGGCAGCTGCGGGGGGCCGAAAGACGGGATGTGTGAGGTGGACCCCGAGGTGCCGTGCGGGTGGATGCAGATATACGAGCGGCTGGCAAAGCTGGGGCGGGCGGATCGCCTGAAGGAGATGCCGCCGCTGCGGAACTTCCGGGACATGCTGCCGGAAGGACGGCGTCGGCGGACAAGCCTCTGGGCGCTGGAGCTGGTGGCGCCGGAGGTAGTGGCGGAAGAGGCAGAAGACTCGGTCGCCTGACGGAGGCGGTTCTGGACGAGGAACGGGAGACTGCGATCGGATGAGCTTGAGGGAAGCGGTAGAGTCAGAGAAGTTCGTGGTGACGTGTGAGGTGGCGCCGCCGAAGGGCGTGAACATGGAGCACGTGACAGATGAGGCGGAGCTGCTGCGCGGGAGGGTGGATGGGATCAATGTGACCGACTTGCAGGCGGCGTGCATGCGGGTTAGCTCGCTGGCGACGTGTGTGCTGCTGAAGCAGATGGAGCTCGAGCCCATCCTGCAGATGGTGTGCCGCGATCGCAACCGGCTGGCTCTGCAGAGCGAGCTGCTGAGCGCCTATGCGCTTGGCGTCCGCAGTGTGCTGTGTTTGACCGGGGATCACGTCGTGCTGGGGGATGACGTAGCGGCGAAGCCGGTCTTCGACCTGGACTCGGTTTCGCTGCTGCAGGCGGCGCAGGGGTTGATCGAGGGGCGCGATCTTGGGGGGAATGAGCTGGAGAGTACGCCGACGGATATGTACCTGGGGGCAATCGTGACACCAGGGGCAGATCCAGTCGAGCCGCAGATCTACAAGCTGCACAACAAGGTGCGGGCGGGGGCGCGGTTCGTTCAGACGCAGGCGGTGTACGACGTTGATACGCTTGCGCGCTTTATGGACCGGGTGTCGGACGTTGGCGTGCCCATCCTGGCCGGGATCGTGCTGCTGAAGTCTGCGGGGATGGCGCGGTACATGAACGCCAACGTGGCCGGGGTGAATGTGCCGCAGGCGTTGATCAAAGAAATGGCGGCGGCGGGGGAGAAGGACAAGGCAGCAAAGGCGGAGGGGAAGAAGGGCGACTTCAAGGTGAAGACGAGCATCGATATTGCCGGGCGGCTGATACGAGAACTGAAGCCGCTCTGCCGGGGCATTCACTTGATGCCGCTGGGGTGGGGGCATCATGTGCCGGCTGTGTTGGAGGCGGCGGGCATCTGAGTCGTCGACCGTCAGAAGGAGTGAGTTTCAGTGTCTAAGATAGTTGCGGCTGCTGCAGTTCGTGCATCACACCAAATCGTGGCGGAGGCAGAGCAGAAGCTGGATGCCGCGATCGAAAAGCACGGGGAGGGCCAGGCTCTGGAGTTTCCGGAAACCGCCTTCTTCCTGCCGATGTCGTATGCGCTGCTCGGGCTGGAGGTGTCAACCCTGGGGCAGGCGCGGGAGATTGTGGAGACGGCCAAGGGACTACTGTCCGAGGAGCCGTCTGAGAAGCTGTGGCTCCCCTATCTGGGGGCGGCGCTGGATGCGGGCGCGGCGACGCTGTTCGCGGAGGAGCTAATCAAGGCGATCGCCTACCTGGAGGGAGATGAGCCACTGGAAGGCTGGCATGGTTTCATCTCGGACACCATCCTGCGCACGCTGGGCATCCAGCTTGTGGACGGGCGGCTGCCGGGATTCGCGGCAATCATCGGTGCGGCACCGGACACGGAGACCGCGGTGCACGTGATCCGGGAGCTGCAGAAGCGCAACCTCCTCGCCTTCCTCATCGGCAACCACAAGGGCCAGACGATGCG
>JAUVSA010000193.1 GCA_030597345.1 Bacillota bacterium | reverse complement strand
CCCCCTGTCGGCTTCCGGCGGGAACGAATGTTCCCGCCGCCCCCCCTCGCCCTCCACCAAGGCTGACCCTCCCGGCCCGACGCCTCCGCCAGCCGGCATGACAATGCCGGTCAGAAGGGGGTCCGGGGGACAGCGTCCCCCAGCCGTCTCCCTCCGCCATCACTCCCTCCACCCCGCTGGCAGCCACGGCTCCAGCGCGGTGATGAAATCCTCGAGCATCGGCTCGATATCGTAAAGATCGGGGACGTGGGAATCGAGGAACAGCGCCTGCCTTGCAGCGTCGCGGTCGCAGTGCATCGCCGCCTTGATCGAAAGCTCGTGGATCGTCACCCACCGCTGCACCAGCGAATGCACCGCGGGCGGTAGCGTCACCTGCTTCCCCGTCACCTCCTTGCCCGCCACCGTCACCATCACCTCCACACACGCCTCCCGCGGCAGACCCCTGATGTACTCCCCCTCGTTCAGCAAGTTCAACGCCCGCGTGTGCGCCTCGCCCGTGAACCACGACCACAGCAGCTCGTGCGCGTGCTCCGTCGTGAGCAGATGCATGACCCCCACCGGCTCCCGCCCGCACGCCCACTCCCGGATGATCTCCGGGCACGGAGTCCCGCCCAACCGCTCCCGCCCCGCCCTCACCCGCTTCGTCCTCTCCCTCAGCCCGAGCTGATCCATCCTCCGCGGCGTGAAGAAATACTCATAGAACTCCGCCAGGTGCGTGTCCCCCGTGCTCGGCCAGCACCCCAAGAGGCGGAAGATGTCCTGCTGCAGCCGCACCTCCTCCTCCCTCGTCTCCAGCAGTGTATCCTCCAGCTTCTCCTCCGACGCCAGCGTCGCTTCGAGGATGTCCTTCGTCCGGTCCGTGCCATTGATGACCAGCTTCGTCACGAAAGCCTGGTGGTTCACCCCCGCCACCTCCATCTCCACCTCCGACTTCTTCACCCCGAACACCCGCGCAAAGTAGCTGAACAGCTCATCGGCCGAATGGCACAGCCCCCACACCGGCGCCCCCGTCGCCCGCGCCATCGCCCCCGTGATCGCAGACATCGGATTCGTGAAGTTCAGGATCACGGCCTCGGGCGCGAGCCGCTCGACGTCCTTCGCGATCTCCACCACCACCGGGATTGCCCGTAAGTTCCGGGCCAGCGCCGGCGGCCCGAGCGTATCCCCCACCCCCACCGGAATCCCGTACTTCGCACACACCTCGAACGACCGGTAGTCCGCCTCCCGCCCCCCCGTCGTGATCGACAGAATCACTGCCCCTGCCCCCTCCAACGCCTCCGCCCGATCCACCGTCCGCGTCACCGCCATCGCTGACCCCGCCTGCCGCGCCATCCGCTCCACCAGGTCCCCCACAATCGTCATCGGCTCCTCGTTGATGTCGTGCACCACCAACTCGCACTCGTCGAACCCCCCCACCAGCAGCATGTCCCTCACCACCTTGTGTACGAACTTATACGACGCCCCGACGAACACGATCCGCCTCCGCCCCACTGACCCCTCATTCCGCTCGTACTCCTCCACCGGCCCAACCCAGCCCGACGACTTCCCGACAACCTGCTCTGTCACTGCCTCCTCCATCTCCTTCGGCATACAGCTTCGCCAGTCCCAACTTCGGGCAACACAGCGTCTACCCTCCCGCAGGTCCCCTCCCGCTTCCGTCGTATTCAGACCGTTGGGCAGGAGCTTGCCTCCTGCCCCGCTCCGCTCATGAACACCTCCGACTCGTCAGCACAACACTGGCGCCAAGCTCTGCTCCAGGGCGCCGCCGAACTCGGCCTCCCCATCTCTGAGGCTGAGCTCCACGCCTACCGCGCCCACCTCCACCTCCTCCTCGAACACAACCAGCGCGCCTCCCTCACCACCATCACCGACCCCGCCGAAATCGCCATAAAGCACTTCCTCGACTCCCTCATCTGCCTCCAGATCCGCGACATTGCCCCCGGCGAACGCCTCGCCGACATTGGCTCCGGCGCCGGCTTCCCCGGCCTCGTCCTCGCTGTCGCCCGCCCCGCGGCTCACTACACACTCATCGAGTCCAACCAGAAGCGCGCCGCCTTCCTCCAGCAAGCCGCGCAGGCCCTCGCCCTCCCCCATGTGGCCGTTCTCCCCGACCGCGCCGAAGCGATCGGCCGGCGCCCCGACCACCGCGAGTCATACGACCTGGTCCTGAGCCGCGCCGTTGCCCCCCTCCCCGTCCTCCTGGAATACTCCCTTCCCCTCACCCGAATCGGCGGTCACTTCATCGCCTACAAAGGCCCTGCCGCGGACGAGGAGCTTGAGCGAAGTGGGGATGCCCTGGAAACTCTCGGCGGCCGCATCGCCCATGTCCACCGCGTGGATCTCCCCCGCGCAATGGGCCGCCGCACTCTCATCGAAGTGGAGAAGCTCGCACCGACCCCTCCCCGCTACCCCCGCCGGCCCGGCATCCCCGCCAAACGCCCCCTGTAGGGCGGGCATGCCCATGCCCGCCGGCCGCTAAGCGCTCCCTACTCGCGGGAGGCGAGTTTCGGGACCACCGCCCCCGCAACCTCCCCCGCCAACCCCTCGTACTGCCCGTTCATCTCTTCCGTGAACCGCCCCGGCGTCCGGCTGTTCATCTGCAGCAGCCCATGTATCTCGCCCCCGGCCCGCAGCGGAATCAGCGCCACCGACTCATACCCCACCTCGTTGCAGTAGTTCCGCGTCTGAATGCTGGCGCTAGCGCTCGCCGGCGAATCCGCCAGCATCTTGGTCGTCCCGTTCGTCCAGAAGCTCCCCCCCTCGGTGAAGATCGGCTGCGACGGATCGGCCCGCCCCTGCACCACCGCCCCGCACATACATGCCAACTGCGGCGTCCCGTCCCGATGCCGCAGTATCAGTCCCGCCGCATCTCGCGCACACAGCGGCCCCTCCCGCACCACGAAATCCCGCCCGAATCCCCGCGTCAGCAGATACGGACAATCCTCCCCCGCCTTCCACCGGATCCCCACCGACTCGCACTCCGACGCCTCGCTGATCGCCTCCAGCACTCCCCCCAACGCCTCTTGCACATCCTTCCCGTCCCCCACCCCCGCCAGCCGCTCTCGCACTCGCCCCGTCAGTTCTTCGTGGATCATTGCACCGCCTTGCCTTCTCAAAGACGGTGATTCTACTCACAAGCCGCCTATCCCTCCTGCCCTCAGATCACTGTGATCCGCACCCGCACCTTCTCCGCCGGCACCGCCACATCACACAGCACATAGCTCCCCGAACACAACAGCACCCCCGCGAACTTCACCAGGTACCGGCCCAGCGTCCTCGCCTCCACAGGCAGCTCCCGCGCCCCGCCCTCCCGCAGCGCCAGGTTCAGACACGCCCTCGCCACCCACGCCCCCGCGTACACCAGCGCCGACGGAATCACCACGCCAAGCGCGCCCAGCGGGAGCTTGGGATGGCGCACGCTCACAACCACGAATAGAGTCGGACGCTTAATCGACGATTACCTCCACGTTGACCTTAAACAGAGTCGGACGCTTAATCGACGATTACCTCCACGTTGACCTTCTCCCCCTTATCACCTTCGATGTGGACATCCACCAACTTCCCCTCCGCCCCCTCCTTGACCATCTGCAGGATCGTCGCGATGTCCATCCCCCCCAGGTCCTTCAGATAGTGCCCGAACTCTATCGTCTCCCCGTCCTTCGTGATCTTCGCCGTCTCCATCATCTTCAGCGCCAGATCGGCCATCGCAATCGGCAGATTGCAGTTCACCGCCACCTTCTCTTCCTTGTCTCCCTGCACGTTCACTCGCACCCGCACGAACCGCGGCCGGTCTCCCCCCGCCGCAGCAATAGCCGAAGGCCGACTCTTCAGCGCCGCCAGCAGCTCCGCTCCCTGCTCCGGCGTCACCCTCCCGTCCTTCACCATCTCCAGCACTTCCCGCGCCTCGCCGCCCGTCCGCTTCGTCATCGCTCGCTCCTCGGTCATCCCTCTTCTCCTTCCCAATCTACTCCCGCAGCGCGCGCGTCGCCTCTTCCGCCGAGATCTTCCCTGCCTTCAGGTCCGCCAGCACTTCGCGTCTCCGCTCCTCACGCTCCGCCGCCGAAACCAGGCTCACCGGATACCCCAGCGCCTGCAGCAGATCATCCAGCCGCGCCCTCACCGTCGGGTACGATACCCCCAGCTCCCGCTCCACCTCCCGCAGATTCCCCCTCCTCGACACGAACAGCCTCAGGAACCCCAGTTGCTCCTCCGGCAGCCCACAGAACTCACACCTCGGAAACCTCCCCCGCACCGAGATCTCGCACTCCGGGCACCACAGCTCCCGTACCTCCACCCTCTCCCCACACCCCGGACACGAATTCACCTGCCTGTCGTTTCTCATGATGCGATTATAAAGTCTCTCTTTCTCTTTGTCAAGTTCCTTGGTCATCTTTTTACTATTCTCTTAGATCACTGATGCCATATGCCCCGCTGTCCCACCCCTCGCCCCGCGCCCTTCCTGGGGGCAAGCATAGGAAACGGGTTGGGCAGATTCTATGGTTATGTGTCAAGTGGT
>JAUVSA010000258.1 GCA_030597345.1 Bacillota bacterium | reverse complement strand
CGAGCCGGTAGTCCTTGAGCGCGTCGATGCGACTCTGCAGCTCCGGGCGGGTCACCTCGACGTTCCGCTTACGCGCTTCGTTCCGGACGAGTTGACGGACAATGAGGGCGTCGAGGCCGCGCCGACCGGCCTCGCCGTACTCTGCCTGCTCGAGTGACTCCCACAGCTCGCGCTGGGTGATGGGATGCTGGTCGACGCGAGCTATCACCTCTTGCTTCTGACGGCCGCAGCCGACTGCGGTGAACATTATGAGCATGAAGATGCCGATCGCGGCAGCATGCCTGTGCATCACCCGTTCCTTTTCCTCACGCGTGAACGGCCCATCCGCCGGTGACGGACAGGCCGCCTCGCCCGGCTTTCGCCGCGCCGCCGGGCTGGCCCCTCGCGCACGCGAGACATCGGCATTCTATCTCTCCCACTCCCAAAAGTCAAGGAGACCAAGGGACGGCCTACTGGCGCACGATCTCGATGAAGGGGGGCCGTGGCACTTGGTTTATTGCGTAGACGGGGCTGCGCGCGGAGTTGACGGTCTTGACCACCTGGAGGTAGGAGTAGCTGCCCTCTGTCCACAGGCGAATAATGCCGTCGGCTGCGATGCGCAGCTTCTCGAGTTGCTCTGCTGGAATGGTCGGGGGGCTGACGACGCCGAGGACCACCGCGTCCACGCCTCGGCAGAGAGCGGTGAGATTCGAGAAAGCGGCATAGCCTTCTCCCGGTGGCAAGAGGGAGAAGAGACGCGACACGTCGGCCTGGATGCGCAGGCGCCGTTGGGAGGCTACGCCGCAGACCCGCCCGACCTCCTCTCTCAGGGCTTCCAGGGAGTGATGAGAGGTGTCGTCTTTCCCGCCAGGCCAGAGAAGGGTCACCTCGCCCATGTCCAGACCCTTCTGCAGCATTTGCTCCATGCCGGCCGCCTTCATCAGGGCGCGCCAGCGGGATTTCTCATCGCTCTGGCCGGCCACCCTCATGAAGGAATCTCCGGCTTCGAGGGCCTCCTTGGCGAAGCCGGCATCGAAGATGTCCTGGTGGAGGTCGGCGTCGATCTCCACCAGGTAGGCGCTGCCATAGGGGATTCCGCCGCCGAGGAGGTCGTCGAGTTTAGGGATGCCGGTGGAGACGGCCTCCTCGAAGCGATAGAACGGCTCCTGGAACGGAGGCAGGACTCTGATGCCGCCCTCGCCGAGGGAGAGGAGGCTGGGGATGGCGATGTGAGGGGAGCCGCGGCTCTTCAGCACTTCGAGGAAGCGCATGTGGTGGCCGCCGACGTATTTGCGAGTCAACAGGATGAGCCCGTCGGCGACGAATTCCTCGGGTCCGCTGCCGATCTCCTCGTGCTCCCGCAGCTCGCGCAGCAGCACGGAGGTAAGCGACTCACGCTTGAGGGCGTTGACCAGACCATAGACCGCCTCGCGGAAGCCACGAGGACCCTGACCGCTGTCGTGAAGGTGGCTTATGCTGTCCACCACCACGCGGACCGCCCCGATCTCCGCTATCATCTCGTTTACAAGGCCGTGATCGCGGACGATGTCCTGCTGCAGTACCTCGGGAGAGGTGAACAGGACCTTCAGCTTCCCTTGCTCCTCGAGCTCGCGAAAGTCCCAGCCGAAGTTGCTGGCATCTCGGTAGATTCGCTGCGGGAACTCCTCAAACGTGATGAA
This sequence comes from Bacillota bacterium, assembly GCA_030597345.1. Lineage (GTDB taxonomy): Bacteria > Armatimonadota > Hebobacteria > Hebobacterales > Hebobacteraceae > JAUVSA01. The sequence continues at coordinate 1,827 of JAUVSA010000258.1, read as the reverse complement.
GAGCCCGGGCTCCTGGTACTGGGTGATGCCATTGTAGAGGAATTGCATACCGAGGCTGGTTTTGCCCGACCCAGGCGCGCCGGCCACCAGGATCGCGTCCCCCCGCAGGAAGCCCCCGAAGAGGAGTTGGTCTAAACCCTCGATACCCGTTTTAACTCGATCCATCCGAATCTCCTCAGGCCTCTGTCCGGTCGACGGCGCCTGGTTTGCCCCTGGCGCCGAGCTAGCGGCGACGCGGCGGGATGTAGCGATAGACGTCAGCACCGGGATAGCTGATCTTCTGGACGAAGCGCCTCTTTTCGAGCAGCTCAAGCTCCTGCTGCACCGCCTCCGCCTCGCGGCCCACGCGGAGTGCGATCTGGCGCGCTGTATTCACCGTGTAGGGATTAGCTTCGAGGAATGCGATCAACTTTTCCAGCCCGGTCACGGAGGCCACCAGCCTCCCCAGATCTCCGCTGACCCGGTAGGTGCGCAGGCCCCGACGGATGCGGTCAGCGAACCCGCGCAGCTGCTCCGTTCGGTCCACCAGAAGCTCCCGAAGCTGCGCCTCCGGCATGGCCGCCAGTTCCGTCTCCTGCTTGTCCTGGCGCTCCAGAAAGATCTCAGCCTCGGCCACTGCCCCCTCGAGGCTGTAGCCCTTATCCAGCCCCTGCTTTATGAGACACACCTTGACAATGGCCGGGTAGTCGTAGCTGCGGCTGCTGCCGCGCTCGAGGGGCTTTATGATCCCCTTGTCGGTCCAGTAGGAACGCTGGCGAATGGAGACACCGCAGAGATGAGCGGCCTGTCCGATCCCGAGCTGAAGTCGCTCGAGCAGCTTGCCTAGGTCAACAGGACGAACGGAGTCGCGCACCCGCTCGTGCTGAACTTCCGCCATTCAGGTCTCCTTCGCTGTGCGACAGTCCCAACACAGCGGTGCTTGTCCCCCCGCCGCGCCAGAAACAAGCCGGATACTAGCACAACCTTGTGCTGTCGTCAACACATCGATGTGCCGCCGCCGTTCACACTTGTCTTGGAAGAGGCTGGAGCACGCTGACGCAGAGCCACGGCGGCGGCGATTGCAGGCCCAAAGGACTCGGCCATTTGCCCGGCATCCCGAGCGAGGCCCAAGAGGGTGCGCGCGCTGGAAGCGGCGCGATCTTGCCCATTTTGTCACCATAAAAAGGCAGCAATTTGCTGGCTTTTACGGCTGAGGTCTTGACAGGGTGTGCTATAATAGAGCCGGTGGCGTCTGGAGGCAGGCGCCGCTTCTGCCGTTTGGGGGGCCGTTTCGCTCCCCCGTCGCCCCATATCCCCCTTGGGAGATGTCCATGGCTGGGCGCCCTGAGCGCGAACTACGCGGGCTTCAAGAGAAGACATACTCACTCCTTGGCGAGGGGCAATCAGCCGAGGAGGTGGCCGAAGTGGTGGGTGTATCCGCCCGTACGGTGCGCCGGTGGCGTCGAAGTCGCGCGGACGGGGAGCACCGGGGAGACGGGGCGGACGTCCGCAAGGGGGAGACGCAGGCACTGGCGGAGATGCTCCACGCGGAGGGCCCGGCCGTTGTCCGGGTGGTGCTGGACTTGGCGAAGGGCGGAGACGTGCGCGCGGCCGCGCTGGTGGTCAACAAGCTGCTGGGGAACATTTTGGGCGCTCCGGAGGAACTGGATGACGCGGACTCTGATGCCGCGCTCAGCGAAATCGAGCGGGAACTCAGCGCCCTCCCTTCCGCCATCGCTTCAGAGATTGTGGGTCTGCTGGCGCAGGCTGAGTCAGAAGCAGCGGGCAGGGACAGCGGCCGGCGCGCTGCGCCGGGTGGCGGAGAGAGGCGACATCTGCGGCTACCTT
>JAUVSA010000256.1 GCA_030597345.1 Bacillota bacterium | reverse complement strand
GATGAAGTTCGCACCGCGGTTGCGCTACCGGGGATACCAATAGGGACGACCGGCAGGGTGAAGGAAGTCGGGCGTCTGTTCGTGGTCGTGGGGTTCAGGGATGGCCGGATCGGCTACTACACTCAGCGACAGCTGAAGCCAGTACCGCAATCCGGCGGCGACGCGCCCTACGCTCCCCTCGGGTTCGACGGAGAGCAGGTGCGTTATGGGAGCCACCTGTGCCTTCTGCCCAGCACCAGCCGAGAGTTGATCGAAGCCGTTGCCCGGTATACGGCCGCGGGACTGGCGGCGGGAGAGAACTGCGCTGGCATCCTGCCCCGGGGGTGGATTCTGCAGATTCGTGAGGCGCTGGAAGAGATGGGAGCGGACGCGGAGGCGGCGGAGGCGAAAGGGCGCCTCACGATGAGGCACATCGACACCCTCTACCTGGCGCCGGGCGATTTCACTGCGGAGAAGCAACTGGCTAAGACAAAGGCGGCAGTCGTTTCGCTGGGGCAGGGCAATGGCGCCGGGGCGCGGTTGTTCGCGTTTGGCGGGCCAGACTTGTTCGGCCTCCCGGAGTGGTGGAAGTACGAGGCAGGGGTCACATCGATCAGCAATGCCAGTGAGGTAGTAACGCTCTGCGCCTATGAGCCGGGCGGGTGGCGCAGCGATCAGTGGAGCCGCGCACGGGCGGTCCATCCCTACGTAGTGAGAAAGGGCGAGGTGCTGCCGGGCGAGGGTCGCCTGCCGGGCGCCGCAGTCGCTGACTAGCCTGCCTCAGCGTAGCTCTGAGTGCCCCCCCTTTTCATTCAACCGCGGCACGGGCGCGCGAAGGTCGCGTGCCAGGCGAAGCTCGGCTGCCGGGCGAAGGCTGGCCCGGCTCGGCCAAGGGTCGCCTGCCGGGCGGCCAATCGCGCCGTCGAAAGGCCAACAGCAGCAGCCGAGACCCGAAGGCCTCTGTGGGATAGGGGGACATGGCCTCGGTGTAGCTGGCGCGGAAGCGCTCGTCCTTCAACAGGCCGTCACGGACGAAGTTCTCCAGAGAGATCACCATCTCGGGCCGGAGATCCAGTATCAAGTCCGGTGCGATGGCGTAGTTGCCGGGACAGAGCGCTGGGTCGATTGGATAGTAGCCGATCGCTTCCGGGGAAACCAGACCCGTTGTATCGAGGATGCGGGCGCGGCTGTGGTAGCCGAAGGCCCCGATCTCCGGAGTGGCGATGGTCGTGTGCAGACCCACGGGGAAGGTCCGATTGATCTCCTCGGCCACCCGCGCATACGCAGTCTCCCTCGCGATGGAGACCCGTTTGGGTGTGAGCCAAGGCCGGTCAGGGTCCGGGAGGAGGTTCAGAGAGAGGAGCTGCGCACACATGACCGCGGCGAGCGCGACCGCCGCCAATGCCCGTGCGAGCCTTCCGGTGGTGCGCGTCACGCGGTGCATCACCAGGGAGTGGAGCGCGGCGCCCAGGCCCAGCAGATAGAAGGGCTCGAGGGGGACGAAGTACCAGCGGAACATGGGCTTGTTAGCGATGGCGAAGGCGACGAGGTAGAGGACCGGAAAGATCGCCACCGGCGCGGCGCGGCCGCGACGGCGGACGAGCGCGAGCCCCCACAGCCACAGTCCGGTGAGCGGCACTGCGAAGATGTAGGCAGGGACGCCGTGCAGCTCGAGGCCGATCAAGGTAGTCCAGTGATGGGCGAAGTGCCGGACGGCCTCCCACGGCGGAGTTCGGTAAACCACATTCTTCGCCGCGACGGAAGTAGCGACAGGGCTTCCGAAGTAGAGCAGAGCGAAGGCGAGCCAGGGGACCAGGGCGGCCGCCCCTGCGCTGAGCGGGCCAAGGAGACGTCTCCTCTCCCGCAGCGCAAGGTAGCCGAGGAGGGAGAGGGCGAGCAGGAGACCGTCGGGTCGAGTGAGCACGACGAGCGAACAGGCGAGAGCGGCAGCGAGGAAGCGGCCGGAGAGAAAGAGCAGGAGGGTGGTGAGGATGAGGAGGACGTAAAGAGGAGTCTCCATGCCGCTGATGCTGACCGCGATGCTGACGTTGGAGAGGGCCCACAGGCCGCCGCAGAGAAGACCAACGATTCGGGACCCGGTGACACGGCGGCAGAGCCGAATCAGCAGGAAGGCGCTGGCGCCGTCGAGCACGGCGTTGAGCGCCCAACTCACAGTGATAATGGATGCTCCGAGGCGGCCGAGCAGCAGGTAGAGGCCGCTGAGGAGGAGAGTGTAGAGGGGGGTGGTGGTGCCGAGGACGCGCTCGCCCGGATTGTAGGTGAAGCCGAGGCCGGAGGTCAGATTGCGGACGTACTTGAACGTGATGTAGGCGTCGTCGCAGATCTGAGGGCCCGGGATGAGACGGAGAGCGACGGCCACCACGACGACCGCGGCGGCCGCGAGGGCTGGACCGCGCGGCCAGCGCCGGCTGTGGATGCTCGTCGAAGTGTCGGGCGCGGCTTCGCTCACCGGAACTCCCTGCCGCCTGATTTGGGTCCGCTCCTCCCCTACTCCCCAATCGCCTTGACGACGACGCGCTTGCGGCGCTGACCGTCGAATTCCGCGTAGTAGATCTGCTGCCAGGGGCCCAGGTCGAGTGCTCCCTTGGTGATCGGAACCATCACTTGGTGGTGAATCAGCAAGCTCTTCAGGTGGGCGTCGCCGTTCGTCTCCCCGGTCCCGTGGTGGTGGTACTCGGGGCCCTGGGGGTCGAGCCTCGACTGGGGGGCAACCCGATCGGCCCACTCGTCGATGTCCCGGATGATGCCGGGCTCGGCGTCGTTGACATACACGCCCGCCGTGATGTGCATGGCAGACACGAGGACCATGCCTTCTTGGATGCCACTCTGGCGAACGACGCCATCCACCTCACCGGTGATGTTGATGTAGTCGCGGGGCCGGTCCGTACTGAACCAGAAGTACTCGGTGGCTGACTTCATCTCGCCTCCTCTGCCTTCCTGTCCGTGATCACCTCGGTTCCAGCGCGTGGGAGCGTGTCTCCGGCAGGTCAGAGACGCGAAGGTGATCTCTCGCCTAACGAAGTTCTCTCCGCTGGGGGCAGGAGCCTGCCGGGAGAAGCTCGCCTGCCGCCCGCGAGCAGAGGGTCAAGGGGCGCACGCACAGAGGGCAGGGCAGCGAAGGATTCCATGGAGGCGAGGGCGAAATACAGCAGAGGAGGCTTGTCGCGTGCCTGAGGAAGAGATCGTTGTCGCCAAGATCGTGGGAGAGGAACTCCGGGTCGAGCGTTATGGGCTCCAACAGCGCTCCGAGAGCAGCTTCCATTGCCCCGGGAGTCAAGCCTCGACTGGGGGTCAAGCCTCGACTGGGGGTCAAGCCTCGACTGGGGGTCAAGCCTCGACTGGGGATCGCCTCGAGGAGGTGGTTCGCCGGGTCCGGCCTCACTTGCTGATGTGGACCGCGCGGGACCCCCGCGGCCGACGGCTGGCCGAGGCGCTGGAGAGGGCCGACGACGAGAGGCAATGGCGGCCGGGCGAAGGTCGCCTGCCGG
>JAUVSA010000176.1 GCA_030597345.1 Bacillota bacterium | reverse complement strand
AGTCGATCAGGACGCGGCGCTTCGCGTCTTTGTTCACATACAGCCGGGCGATGAAACCGCGGCCCACACCGTCTCGCGGCGCAATGGCACGCGGTCAGAGCACAATCGCTTCTCATGGGCCCCCTCAGCGCGGTTCACAGGTCGATGGGCCCAAACCAAGGTAGCAGTTCCCCGTGGGGGGAGGGGTACCTGCTGGAGTTGTGCGGACGGGAGGGAGAGGGGGTCCGCCGATGAACGCGGATGGGCGCAGATGGAGGGGGATGCGGCGGCGCGGGAGCACTCTGGGGTGGCAGGACCAAGGTCCTGCCCTACCCGATCTGGGCCAGAACGGCCGGCGGGGCATCGGAGAATGCCCCGCCCTACTGGTGGTTGCGAGGCGTGACGCTGGGCGTGATTCAAGGGGGGAGGGACACCCTCCCCCCTTGAGGATCCTCCTCCCGTTCAAAACGGCTGGCGGGCGCAGAGACCCCCGCCCTACAGAAGAGGACCGAGACGCCAGGCGTTCTGGGGTTTGTGAGACAGCCACTCAGGTAGGGAGACACATATCCCCAGCGGCAGCTTGGCGAGAAGGGGCTTGCTGTTAGTGGATCTTGATGAGGTCATCGAAGAACTGAAGCTGAGCAAGGGCGCGGAGGCGCTGCGGCTGCAATGGGAGGTCTCGCAGCAGTCGATGCCGGAGGGTGAGCTTCCGTTCCTGTCGCCGGAGTTCGTGCGACGGGCCTGTCGGGAGGTGTATCTCCCGGATGAGCTGGGGGAGCTGGCGGCCGCCGCCGGCCGCCGGGTGGGGGCGAACCCCGCCGCCCGCGCGCTGGCCTGGCATTCCTATCACTGTCTCTTCCAATCAGAGGACTATCCGCGGGGGCGCGTCGAGGAGTGGCCGGCATTGGGGGAGGTTGTGGGAGACGATGCCGATGTGTTCTATCTGCTCGTGATTCTGTCCGGACTGCCAACGATGCAGCGCGTGCACCAGGCTCATTCGGTGCCGGCCGATATCGCGCGCGACACGATGTCGGATCTGAAGCTGTGGTTGGAGGAGGAGAAGGGGGAGCATCCCGATGGTAGGTGGAGGTTCACACCGGAGAACGCGTCGTGGCTGTCGTATCATTTTCGGGGAGAGCTGTACCGGCTCGGCCGGCTTCAGTTCCAGATGGGGCAGTTTGCGGGGCGGATTCGGGTATTCCGCCACCGCGGGTCGGGGCAGGTAGCGGCGCTGTCGGAGGGCGGGGTGCAGTACCGCGCGGACGGCGGCAGGGCCACTTCCGGGGAGAGCGGGGAAGATGGTGTGTGGACCTCCCGGCTGGCGGTGAGGGAGGGGGAGGTGATCGGCCACCCGATTCTGCCGACCGGGCGCGCGCTGCCGCAAGAAGTGCGGCTGGGGACCGGCGAATGGGAGCAAGTGACGGCGCCTGGGCAGCTGGCGCTGTGGATCCACATCCCGGCACTGGGGCCGCTGGCGCACGATCTCTGCGGCGAGTCTTTCCGGGCCGCACTGGGGTTCTTCGCACGGCACTTTCCCGAGTGGCGGTTCGAGGCGTTTTGCTGCCACTCGTGGCTGTTTGACGCGGAGCTGGAGGGGTTCCTGCCGGCCGACTCGAACATCGTGCGGTTCCAGAGGGAGTTCTATCTCTTCCCAGTGGCGATGTCGGCCGACTCCCTGCTCCACAACATCTTCGACGAGGTTCCGGAGGATATGAGAAGAGCCCCGCGCAGGACGAGCCTCCAGCGGGCGGTGGCGGATCACCTGACGGCGGGGGGAAGCCTTCGTCCCTCCGGGGGCGGCTGCTTCCTTCTACGGGAGGACTTCGACTGGGGCGCGCAGGTGTACCGCAGCCAAAGCCTGCCGTGGTAGTCGAGTGTATATTGCCACCATTGTATATCGCCACTATCGAGCTGGCTCGCGGCGGCGCCTCCGGGCGCCGTTTCTTCTTGTGGAGGGTGCCTCTGTGCAAGTGATCCGAACAGCCGCGGCCCTGATGGTGCGATCCATGGTATTGAGCGCGCAGTCTGCCGGTCACCAGCGGCTGCTCTGGCTCCAACCTGCCATTGGCAGAGAAGTGGGCGAGGTGGCCTGGCTTCGGGAGGAGAACCGCCGGCTGCAGTCCGAGAACCGGCTGTGGCCCGAGAGATAGGAGTCGCGCGTCATGCTGAACTTCGGATTGATCGGATGTGGCGCGATGGGGCGGGCGCTCGGCGCGGCCGTCGCCGAGCACGTGACGGAGGCCGCGGTGGTGGCGGCCTTCGATCCGTACCGCCCCAACGTGGAGAGCTTCTGCGCGGAGTCGGGGGCAAAGGCGGCGGACTCGCTGGAGGAGCTGCTGGCACGGGCCGACGTGCACGCGGTCATGGTCGCCTCCCCCAGCAACCTGCATCGGGAGCAGACCATCGCCGCGGCCGAGGCCGGCAAGCACGTGTTCTGCGAGAAGCCGATGGCCCTCTCGCTGGCCGACTGTGACGGGATGATCGCGGCCTGCCAGGCGGCGGGGGTGAAGCTGATGGTGGGGCACAGCATGCGCCTCTACCCGCTGACGCGAAGGCTGGTGGAGCTCGCGCGGGGCGGGGAGCTCGGCACGCCGCTCTACGCCTTCGGGGCCTACTTCTTCAGCCGCTTCAAGGACCGCCCGAGCGGGATCTGGCACCTCGAGCGGTCGGGCTCCGGGGGCCTGCTGTTCCACATGGGGATCCACCATATCGATCTGCTCCAGGCCGCCTTCGGCCCGGCGGAACGGGTGCAGTACCTCGGCGGGAAGTACGGCGAACAGGTCCACGACTTCCACGACGTGTGCAGCCTGCTGATCCGGTTCCGCGCGGGCGCGACCGCCACCCTCGTCTCCTCCGGCATCTCGCCCGTCAACTGGCGGGAGATGACGTTCCTGTTCAGCAACGGATTCGCCCGCCTCGACAGCCCCTGGTCTTACTTGGAGTACGGTCCGGAGGAGGCGCATCTGGTGAGGGTCGAGCCGGACGACCTCCCAGGGCCGGAGGCGGTTACTCTGGAGCTGACCAGCTTCACGCGCTGGGCGCTCTATGACGAAGCGCCGGTGTTCACCGCTGGCGAGGGGCGCGCAGCCGTCGCCGTCGCCGAGGCCGCCCAGCAGTCGGAGGAGAGCGGCGGCTGGGCGGAGGTGGCGCGGTAAGGCGGGCCCTGTCGTCTCTAAACATGTTCGCGATCAAGAATGAAGGGAGGCAAGTCCCTCCCGTAGGGCACAAGCTTGCTTGTGCCATGTTCTCTGGCAGGAGCAAGCTCCTTGTATGTTTCTCGTAGGAGGGCTACAAGAGTGACCGGAGAGAGAGCCGCACAGCTCCATACCGGAAGCCTCCTCGCTGATATGAGGAATGCGGGACAAGAGGGGTGCGTATGCGTTGGCGGTCAGGTTCCCGCCTGGCCGACTTGTCGCACGTTCACGAACTGTCGGGTCTGAGCTGATTCCTTGGCCGCGAGGCAGGCATAGACGCTCTGGATGCCGGCCCAGATCGGCGTGCGGGAGGCCGCTTTCCCCTCGATCAGGCCGACGAAGTCATAGGCCAGCTCCAGATCGCCGCCGAAGTGGCCCAGGCCCTCGTCCATCCTGATGGTATCGCTGAAGGGCCTGTGGTGGCGGACGCGCCGGAGCTCGTTCGTGTACCAGTCGAAGCCGAGGGTCCCGTGGTAGCCGCTGATGGTGGCGCCGCGGGTGGCGGCATCGCGGCGACTGTAGAAGACCTGTGTGTAGACGCCCTGCGCGCCGGAGGCGAACTCGATGAGAGCGCTGGAGGAATCCTCATTCATGCCGGTCTCCGGTGTGCCGATGTCCTCGCCGAACAGGCAGAGGTGGTCGCCGCCGGGTTCGCTCGAGCGGTTGCGCTTGCGATTCTCAGGGCTTTCGAGGCAGGTGTCGGCCTCGCTGCACTGGGAGCACCGGAGCCCGGCCGGCTTGTCGCCGCCGAAGATTCTGCCCCAGGCTGCCATCGCGGCCACCCGGACGATGCTCGAATCCATGAGGTACATCATGTAGTCGAAATCGTGGGTGGCCTTCTGGAGGAAGAGGCCCTGGGTGATCTCGTACTCGCGGTACTGGTGGTCGAAGTAGGCGGTGCCATAGGGGACGTAGTTGAGGCCGAGGATATGTTCGGGGCTGCCCACCGCGCCTTCGTCGATGTACTCGCGGGCGAGAACGCAGAGAGGAGCGACACGCAGGGGGAAGCTGACCACCACCTGACACTTGGAGGGCTCGAACGCTCGCTCCAGCGCGGCGGCCTGTTCCATGGTGTTGGCGACGGGCTTCTCGAGGAACAGGGGGAGGTCGTACTTGGCTGCTTCGATCGCATAGGGGGTGTGGAGGTGGCAGCGGGTGCCGATGACGAGGGCGTCCGGCTTGCCCCTGCGGACCAAGTCGTCGAGGGTGTCGTGAAAGACGACGTCCTGCTTGTCGCAATCGGCCAGGCGGGACCGCGCGCCGGGCTCGTCGGGGTCAACGATGCCGGTGACGCGCAGGTCGGGTTCGACTTCGCGGATTGGATAGTTGATGAGGTCGCTAATGCGGCTTCCGAAGCCGATTACGCCCAGACGTATCATCGCGGTTGACCTTTCGTGCTGGAATTGTTAGGTCGCGCTGGGGCGCGCGACGCGATCTGCCCGGTCTGTATTAGGCGCCGCGGAGTGGTGGTCCTGGTAGGCGGCGGGGTTCGGCAAGATGGAGCGAAGCAAGGGGGGGAGAGGGCAGGAGACACGCTCCTGCCCTACGAGTTACCCAGAGTGTTCGGGCGCGTCAGGACCTGCGTTGAGGATTCCTGGTGGGATCTCATCGTCGGTCTTGCCGAGCTCACGGTAGGCTTTTCGCAGATTCGCCTTGACTTCGGCCATGCACTCGGGCGGT
>JAUVSA010000281.1 GCA_030597345.1 Bacillota bacterium | reverse complement strand
GGATCTCGCCTGCCAGGCCATGCAGCGCCACCCGCTGTACGACTATCGCGGGAGGTCACCCCGCGTGGTGCGGGCACGTATATCCGAAGTCAGGCGCATCGTGAGACTCCGCCTCGGACTCTCGGCGCGGGACATACCCGCTCACCCGAGCGCCGTGGCGGAGCGCAGGGCCGTCCAGTTCGACGGCTTCTCCATCAGGCCGCTCGCTCTTCAGCGGGGAAGAGGCTGGTACATCACCGCCCACCTCTACATTCCGGATGGTCTGACGCGGCCCGCTCCCGCGGTCATGCACCTCCACGGCCACTCATATGCCGGCAAGTCAACCGACTTCTACGCGCGGCGATGCCGCGGGCTCGCCCGGCTCGGGTTCGTCGTTCTCTTCCTTGATTTCCCGGATGCCGACGAGCGCAAGGGAACCGGCCATGCCCTCTGGTATCCGGTCCTCGCCGACATGCCGCTCCAGGGCATCATGGCGCTCGACAACTCGGCCGCGCTGACATACCTCGCCGGCCTCACCTTCGTGGACGAGAAGCGGATCGGCGTGACAGGAAGCTCCGGCGGCGGCAATCAGACGGTGTACTTCTCCGCGGTTGACACGAGAGTTGCGGCCTCCGCTCCCACCAACGCGCCGACCATGCTCGCCGAGCACGCGCGGACCGGATCGGGCGCCTACTGCCACTGTGAGGCCGTACCGGGTCTGCTAGCCGCCGGCGTCGAGTATCACGACCTCCTCGCCGCGATAGCTCCTCGGCCCCAGCGCGTCTTCGCCGCGATCCGCGATCCGCTCTTCCCGATCATCGGCGCCCGGAAGGCAGTCGCAGAGGCCGCCCATGCCTACCGCGGGCTCCGCGCCGCCCCCTGCACGCTCGAAGAGCACTACTGCGAGCATAGCTGTCCGGCAGACATGCGAGAGGGGACCTATCGCTTCTTCGAGCGGGCGCTGAAGCGCCCCGGCGATCTGGCAGGGCCCGGGGGCGAGGGGGAGGACGTTGAGCTGGCCGACCCCGGGCTGCGCGCGCTGCCGAAGCGGCCCGCGAGATTCCTGACGGTCGGGGACCTCTTCCGCGCTCGGCTGCGCGGCGTCCGTCCGAAGCGCGCGAGCGCGGCCGCGCTCAACCGGCTGCTCGGTCGGAAAGCCGGCGACTCACGCGCCGAGTGTCGCCTGCGCGTGGATGGGCCCCGCTGGTCCCGCCTCCTGCTGGAAACGGCAGACGGAGCGCTCCTGCCCCTGGCGATACGTGGAGGTCGCACGAAGCGGATGACGCTCGCAATTGCCGATGATGGCAAAGACAGGGCGCTCGCGCAGTTGGCCAGGCATCGCGGCCGCGTGGCGGCGTTCGATTGGCGGGGACAGGGAGAGACCGCACCCCCGGAAGATGAATGGCACCAGCGCGCAAGCCACTACCTGGCCTTCGCCGGCCAGACGCTGGCCGGCGGTCGGGTGACTGACCTGATCGCGGTGGCGCGCTGGCTCCGGGGAGATGGGTCCGAGGTCCAGAAGATTCTCGCCTTCGGAGGCGAGGCGAGCCTCCTCGCGCTGCTCGCGGCCTCCGGGGAGCCGCGCCTCCCAAAGGTCGAGCTGCACGGCCTGCCCCGCACCCTCAAGGATGCTCCATGCCTCATTGGTCAGGTCAAGTACACAGCGTGGGTGCCCGGCCTTGCGCTGCTCACCGATATCCCCCAGCTCCTCAAGGCCCTCGGGGACCGCGCCGTCGTCCGCCGCTGGATCGATCCGGGCGATGAGAAGCCGCGAGAGGGGTATACGTAGCCTCTGGTTCACAGTCGCTGACAGTCTCTCGCGCCGTCGTCCGGCGACCATGCCATGGTACTACGCATCCCTTGCCCAGGCGTCAAGCAAGTCGGAGGATGTCGGGCAGGAGCCGCAAGCAGCGCCGCGTGTCGGGCCGCCGCACGCTCGCTACCTCACGCATCGGTACTCATTCGGCGTACAGCCATGGTGCCTGACGAAGGTCTTGGACAGATGGCTCACGTCGGCGAAGCCCGCGGCCTCCGCGATGGCTTCCACGGTAGCACCTGTATGGCGCAGCCGGTGGGCTGCGAAGGCCAGACGGGCCCGCAGGCAGAATCTGCCGAAGCTCGTCCCCATGGCGTTCCGGAAGACGCGCTGGAACTGCGAGCGACTGAGCCCACAGGCGGCAGCGCCCTCCGCCACTTTCACTCGATGCCGCGCCTGCTCCTGAACGAGCTTCACCGCTGGCGTTATCCTCGCCAGGTTGCTCAGGTGGTCGCTGGCAGCAGACTGTCGCACGGCCGGCGGCGAGGCGCCGCGAACGCGGCACAGCTGGCTCATGACCCGCAGCAGGTCCAGGCGGATGGCGGTCTTCCAGAATGGTCCCCGCTGCTTCATCTCCCGGTGCATGTCGTTTCCAATCGCCAGCATGCGTTGGCGCAAGTCAGCATCCGTGACGCGGGGCCGGGAATCGGGCGGACTTGCGAAGAGGTCAAGATAGGGCGGGTCGCCGCTCATCTGATCGGTGAGCAAATCGGGGAGGAAGATCAAAGCGATGTTGGTCGTGCCGGCGTACACCCGCCACGCATGAGGCTCCCACATGCTGCACAGCCACACATCGCCTGGGCCGCACTTGAGCTCCGCCTCGGCGAAGTGCATGTCAAGCTCCCCACTCAACACCATGCCTACTTCCATCCCCGCGTGGACATGGCCCTTCATTCGCGTATGATCCGAGTTGAAGAAGAAGGCGAGCACATCCCAGCCCACGGCCAACTCCGTGGTTGCCAGTTGCCGCTCTATCTGCTCTTCTGGGATGACCGGGAACACTGCTTTTCCCCGCGTGACACTATCTTACACCAGCAGGAGTCAACTGTACAGTGACCTGGGGCCGCCAAGATGCGAGAATGGGGCAGCGGGCGAGCTTCCGCCCTGGAGGAATGCGATTGCGCTAGATCTGGCCTCCGATCGCGGTGTTCCCCCGGGACAGGGATTGGCGCAATGACGAGAGAAGGGACAAGCCAAGGAGCGACCCCCTGGGGCACGGGGAACCCAGGTCCCCGGGCGTGACGGGAAGAGCCGGCGCCAATCGAAAGGAGGTAATAAGCAGCCGGCATTCGGATGCTCGCAATCTGCCATAGCGAGCGTGGGCACTATCGTCGGGAGGTAAAGGAGCTGTGATGAGGAGAAAGCGAAAGGGATTCACTCTGATCGAGCTGCTGGTAGTTATCGCGATCATCGGGATTCTGGCAGCGATGGTGTTCCCGGTCTTCGCACGTGCGCGCG
>JAUVSA010000182.1 GCA_030597345.1 Bacillota bacterium | reverse complement strand
CTGACGCTGACCGAACGCGAGTATAGCACGCCCGCAGCCCCCCACGCAACGCGGCCGCACCCCCTGCCCCCGCAACTTCCCTCGCTTCGGAACCCTGCGTGCCCTTCGCGTGTCTAACAACTGAACCCAACGAAAGGGGGGATCCCACCATGAAGATAGCCCGCACCCGACCGTTCGACAGGAGCTTGCCTCCTGTCCCCGTCACAGACGGATCTACCATGAGGAAGGTCTTCGTTCATTCTCTGTCTGCCCTTTGTCTTCTCGCGCTTTCCCTCACCGCCCTCGCCGCTGATTCACCCGGACCCGCTCCCGTCCAGACTCACCTCAAGCGCGTCGCCCTCTTCAAGAACGGCCTCGGCTTCTTCGTCCGCGAGGCCACGCTGACCAGCGACAAGAGCATCGTCCTCCTCGGGCCCTTCGCGGCCCCCTCTCACGGCACCTTCTGGGTGAGCTGCCCGGCCCCCGCCGGCCTCCGCAGCGTCATCGCTCGCGAAGTGACAGTTGCGGAAGAAGTCACCGCCCGCGAAGTGGCCGAACTCCTCCGCGCCAACGTCGGCAAGCGAGTCACGATCTGGACTGCCTCCGACCCCGCTTCGGCCGTCGAGGGAACGATCATCTCCTTCGCCCCCGACCGTGCCCCCAAGCCGGTCGACCCATACGCCATCGGTGAGCCGTCAGATCCCAACCAGAGACTTCCCATGGGCCCCGGCCAGTTCATGCTGTTCCAGACCGACGACGGCGTCCTCGCCTTCAATCCACACCGCGTCTGGTCAATCCGGTTCTCAGACGCGGACGTCAAGCAGACCTTCATCCGCGACACCAAACGGGTTGAGCTGGAGGCCGAACTCGCCAGCCCCTCCCGCGGCGACTGGCTCTCCGTCTCCTACCTCGCCAAGGGCATCACCTGGGCCCCCAGCTACCTCATCGACATCACCGACCCCAAGCAGGCCCGCCTCTCCGCCAAGGCCCTCATCATCAACGAAGCCGATGACCTCGACGCCACCCACGTTGACCTCATCACCGGCTTCCCTAACCTCCAGTTCGCCGACATCCTCAGCCCCGTGGGGAAGAAAGAGGACCTCGCCGGCTTCCTTCGTTCCCTCGGCCGCGGCCGATCGGAGGTGACGGGGGTCAGCATTATGTCAAACGTCATGACCCAAAGCGCGGAGTTCGGGTGGGGTGCGCCAGGACCGCCAGGACCGGGCCGACCCGTGCCCGGCTACGGCGCCGCGGCCGCCGGCCGGATCGCCGAGGACCTCTTTCTCTATCCCCTCGACGACATCACCCTTGCCAAGGGCGAGACCGGCTACTACCCCCTCTTCACCGAGACCGTCCCCTACACCGAGTTCTACCACTGGGAGATCCCCGACTACATCACCGAGGAAGACCGCTACGGCCAGCGGCGGCGGGAAGAGCGCGACAAACCCGAGGAAGTCTGGCACAGCCTCCGCCTCACTAACACTATGAGCCTGCCCTGGACCACCGCCCCCGCTCAGATCGTGAAGGTCGGGCAGATCATCGGCCAGGATACTCTCAAGTACACCCCTCCCAAGGGCGAAGCGACCGTCAAGATCACCCAGGCCATCAGCGTCAAGGCCGAGCAAGCCGAGGCCGAAGTCAGCAGAGAGCGCGACGCCGTTCGGCTCTACGGATACCATTACGACCGGGTCACCATCGACGGCACCCTCAGTGTGACCAACTACAAGGACGAGAAGGTCTCCCTGGAGATCACCAAGACCATCTCGGGCGACCTCAAGTCCACCGCGCCTGAGGCCGAGGACCTGACCCTCGCCCGCGGCCTCAAGCACGTCAATCCCGTCCACCTGCTCACCTGGAAGATCGACCTCGCCCCCGGCGAGCATCGCGAGATAACCTACACCTACGAGCCGCTCATCCGAAGATAGCCTGACACCCCTGCGAAGAACGGCCGTACCCATGCCCGCCGGCCGTTGGCCGTTCTGGCAGCGCAGGTTTCGGTATTCCGGGCCTTCAGGCCCGGAACTGGCCTAACCCACCACATCCCCGTAGCCTACCCCTGCCCCAGCAGGGGTGGGGCCTGTTCGGTGTTTCGGGACTTCAGTCCCGGAACGACCCCACCTCCCCCCTCCACACAACCTCTAATGCAGATGCCTGCTGGTTGCCCGCCCCTCTCGTGCACAGGTCCCCCGACCGCCTGCGCCGAACTCAACCCCTCGTGGTCACGGCAATCATCCCCATAGTGCTCACCGTCGGCCTCGGCTTCCTCCTCGAGTGCCGCCGCCGCATGGACGTCAGCGCCCTCTCCTCCATTGCCATCTACGTCCTGCTCCCCTGCCTCATTTTCTCCTCTCTCCTCACCACCGAGATCACCCTGAGCGCGGCCCTCCCCCTCATCGCCGTCGTGCTCCTGGCCACCTTTTCCCTCTGGCTCCTCGGCAAGGCCTTCGCGCTCCTCCGCCGCCTCCCGCCCGACCAGGAGAGCTTCTTCCTCCTCACCACTCTCTTCATGAACGCCGGCAACATGGGCATGCCCGTCGCCCTCTACGCCTTCGGCGACCGCGGCCTCCACCTGGCCGTCATCTGGGTCCTCGTCATCAACTCCCTCGCGAATACCGTCGGCATCTACTACGCCAGCCGCCACCGCGGCGGCCGCCGCCAGGCCCTCCGCACCATCTTCAGCCTCCCCACCGTCTACGCCGCCGTCCTCGCCCTCATCATCCGCGCTCTACACCTCTCCTTCCCCGACCTCCTCCTCCCTCCGCTCCAGCTCCTCGGCCTCGCCATCATCCCCATCGGCCAGCTCCTCCTCGGGATCCAGCTCGCCAAGGCCCGCACCCAGGTCAACCTCCACCTCTCGGGCGCCCTGCTCCCCAACTTCGTCCGCCTCCTTCTCGCCCCCGCCATCGCCTTCGCCTTCGTACAGCTCCTCGGCATGGAGGGCACCATCGCCAGGGTCGCCATCCTCATGTCAGCCATGCCCACCGCCGTCAACATCGCCGTCTTCGCCACCGAGTTCGGCCTTCAGCCCCGCCGCGTCGCCACCACCGTCTTCACCTCCACCGTAGCCAGCTTCGTCACGCTCTCGGCACTACTGCTGCTCCTCGACTAGCGTCCCAGAACGCCAGCGCCCCTCCCCAACCGTCCCAACTCCCACCCATCCCACACCAGCACCGTATCCGTCCAGTCATCCCATCCCACCGACGCACCCAGCCCCATCGCCGTCGCCTTCAGCGGAATCATCGGATGCCCGGCCGCCATCTGCGGCGCCGCCCCGACCCTCACCAACTGCCCATTGATCAGCACATCCGCGTCCCCCGGCGAGAAGAACAGTCGGTTCTCCCCTCGCGTGATCACCACATAGCTCCCCCTCGGTCCCACCTCCATCTCCGCCCCCAGTGCCTCCACCAGCGGCCCCGCCGGAACCAGCCAGTCGCCCCCCATCCGCGTCGGACCCAGCGCCAACTTCACCCGCCGCCCGTTCACCGTAACCTTCGTCGCGGACCCGATTATCGGCGTCGGCAGCCCCCGCGGCAGCTCCAGCGCCCCCGCCACCGCCGCCATGTCCACCACCCCATCCAGCCCGTACTCCTTCAACTGGGCTCGCACCCTCTCCGCGCTCACTCGCCCGAGCCGATATCCGTCCGGATATCGCGCCATGTAGACGATCCCCTCCCCGGGCCGGGCCCCGAATACCACCTGCTCGTACACGATCTTCACCGGCGTCCCCACCCTCACCATCTCGAACAGCTCGTGCGCGTGCTCCGGGTACATCCGCATACACCCGTGCGAGAGATACCGCCCCACCGACCACGGCGCGTTCGTCGCGTGAATCCCGTACCCCCTGAGCGACAGCCCCATCCACCGATCCCCCAGCGGATTGCTCGGCCCCGGCGGCACCGGCTCCTCCTCCACCGCCCACGACGGCGGAAACCACGTCGGGTTCTTCGCCATGTTGGCAATCGTGAAATCCCCCGTCGGCGTCTCCCACCCCACCATCCCGATCGCCAGCGGAAACCGCTTCACCGGCCGCCCCTGCTCGTACACATACAGCGCCCGTTCCGCCAGATTCACCACCACCCCCTCCGCCCACGGAACCGGCGCGATGTGCTCCATCGGGATCAGCAGCAGCTCGTCCCCCAACGGCAGCTCCCCCTCGTTCGCATTGAACAGGTCGGACGCGCTCACCCCATACCGCCGCGCGATATCGTAAATGTCCTCCTTCCCCTTCCTGGAATAGAGCGTGGATTCCCCGACCAGCGGGCCCACCCGCGCCAGCGCCCGGCCAAGCTCCTCCTGCCCGAACGCGGCGCCCGGGCCACAGACCATCCCGGCCGCCACCATCACCAACACTAACAAGCAGTGCCCTCTCATCGAATCACCGCACGAATCCTTCCACATTCTTCGACACCCACATCCCCTCCCCGGCCCCTCCTCCTGCCCTTAGATTGCTTAGCTTGCTTCGGCCGTTCTGTCGGCCGGGTATCTCGCCGGAGGCGGATGCCCGCCGGCCGTGGCTGTAGTGCGTAGGGCAGAAGCGTGTCTTCTGCCCCTGTACAGCGGCCGTACCCATCCCCCCGGCCGTTCTGTCGGGCGGGCTCACCGTGCCCCGCCATCTGTCATCCTGAGCGACAGCGAAGGATCTTGCTCGAAGCGGGTAGGGCATCTCCTCCGTTGGGCAGGAACTTGCATCCTGCCTGTAGGGCGGGCGTTCCCACGCCCGCCGGTCGTCTTGGTGGCGCAGAGCTTGCCGAACGGGTTTCCAACCT
>JAUVSA010000285.1 GCA_030597345.1 Bacillota bacterium | reverse complement strand
TTCTGGGACTTATGACACGGCCTCTGAAGTCCCGAAACACCGAAGGCGGAAGGTTCCTTATGTGGCACGAGAGTCCCGCAACACCGAGAAACACCGAGCGGGAGGAAATGAGCGAGGCGGGGTCGGGGTACCCCGCCTCGCAGGTCAACGAGGAGGTGAAGGTGCTTCATTCCTCAGACGGCGGCTCCTCACATGGAGGCTCGTCGGATGGCGGCCCTTCGGGTGGCGTCTCTTCAGCCGCCGACTCTTCGCAAGCGGGTGGTTCGGGCGCGGGCTTCTGTTGGGCGGCGTGGGCCATGATTCCCTGGAGAACGTGCCCGCCGCCGGCGCGGATTACCTGGGCGAGAAGGTCGCCGAGTGGCTCAGTAGTTGCGACCATGGCGACGACCATCTCGTTGCGCTCCACGACATTAACGAAGACTCCTTTGCCGCCGGGGGCAACGAGAACGAGGACGCGCTCCTCCCCTTTGGAGCGAACGCTGATCATCGGCGTCCAGCCGCGGGATGTCATCAGGTCATGGTAGTAGGTGGTGGCCTCATCAGGGTTGACAGAGTCGCCGGGCTTCATCACCAAGACGCTGATACGAGTGATGCTCTTGATGACGTTCTTCGCCGGTTCGATAAGCGGCGCGGCGATGGCGGCCACGTGGGGTGGGCCCGGGCCCGCAGCGCCTTCACCGATGGCCGCGGCTTGGTCGAGGGCAATCTCCGCGACCGCGTCGAGCAGGCCGCCGATGAGCTGTGCGGCGGCCTCGCCGTTGACGTCCACCTGGACTTCAATATCCGTATCTTGGTAGATGAGCTGATCGGTGGTGAGCGGCGCGTCGGCCTCGGGCAATGGCGCTGCACCAGCCGCCGAAGCGGCCAGCACTGCGGCGGCCAGAAATACGGCCAGCCAGGGCATCTTGTGGTTCATCGTCGTCTCCTCTTCCCCAAATCGGTGGGGCTTGTGGTCGGTTCACTAGAGGTATACGCAAGATGGCGGGTCCCGGTTTCACCTGTTTTCGGCGTCCGGGGGGCGGGACCTAGTGTGGCAGGAGCGGGGGTGGAGGTGGCGGAAGTCAGCAGGGGCACACTATCGCGTTGAACATGGGTGGAGATGATGGCTAGTTGGCGTCGGGTGTTTCTTGTGGGGGTCTTTGGTCTCCTCCTTCTGATCTCGCTGCCGGCAGTCGGGCTGTCGCAGGGCATCGCAGTAGATCAGAGGCCGGTGGCGATCGGCCCCGGGGTGACGCACACACGTATCTATCAGCCGGAGGGTCCGTGGGCGATCCACGTCGTGGAGGTCGATCTTTCGGAGGAGCACCTGGAGTTGAGGACACTGCTGGGAGGGGGAAGGCCGGATGGCGGGCGGCCGATAATGGGCCGGCAGGGGGTGGTGGCAATGGTGGCCTAAGGGGAGCAAGAGGGGAGGCGGCCGGTGGCGGCTGTGAATGGGGACTTCTTCGCACTGGGGGACGAGGATTACGCGACCATCCCGCTGGGACTTCAGGTGGAGGACGGAGAGCGGATCACCTTCCCTGACCCGAGGCGGTCGGTGCTGTACCTGGTGGCCGACGGGAGGGCGGAGATTGGGCGGGTGCAGGTCATCCCGTGGCTGCGGGGACCGGGGGAGTTGCTCTATCGGATATCCGGGATGAATCGGCCACCCGGGTACGCGGACGTGGTGCTGCTCACCCCGCGGTTCGGGGAGGAGACACGGGCGGAGGCCGGGACGACGCAGCTCGTGCTGGTGGGTCTGTCGGGGCCGGTGCGGCCGAACTCGGAGGTGACGGCCAGGATTGCGAGCATTTCCGTGACGGAGAGCCAGCGCATTCCTCCGGGCGGGGCGGTGCTGGCGGCGCGGGGGGTGGCGGCCTATGCGCTGCGGCGGCTGGAGGTGGGGGATGAGGTCAGCCTGTGTCTGAAGATGGAGCCAGAAGAGGGAGAGATCCGGGAGGCGCTGGGCGGGGGGCCGCGGCTGGTGCGCGAGGGGCTGGTTTCAGTGGAGCATCTGCAGGAGAGGTTCTCGGGCACGTTCTCGTCCCGCCGCCATCCCCGGACGGGGGTGGGGATTCGGGACGGGACGCTGGTGATGGTCACGGTTGACGGCCGGCAGCCGGGCTACAGCGAGGGGATGACGCTGCCGGAGTTCGCGGAGTTGTTCGTGAAGCTGGGATGCAGAGAGGCGATGAATCTGGACGGCGGGGGATCGACCACGATGGTGGTGCGGGACCGGATCGTGACCTCTCCCTCCAGCGGGGTGCCGCGGGCGGTGGTGAACGCCCTCGCCGTGTTCAGCGCGGCGCCGGTGGGGGCGCCGAGCGCGCTGTCGGTGCTGCCAACCGAGGTGAGCGTGCTGAGCGGGGAGCAGGTGGCGCTGGTGGCGGGGGGGCTGGACGAGTACTGCAACCCGGTGCCGGTGCCGCGGGAGGAGGTATCGTGGCAGTGCGCGTCGGCGCTCGGGAGTGTCGATGAGGAGGGGATTTTCACGGCGGCGGAGGTGTCCGCGCCGACGATGGGTCTGATCACCGCGCGGTGCGAGGAGATGACGACAGCGATCATCGTGCGGGTGACGCCCGGCCCCGCGTGGGTGGTGGTGGCGCCAGGTGAAGTGACGCTGGCGCCGGGCGAGACGCAGCAGTTCTATGCTCACGCGTACGACGAGCGGAACCAGCTAATCAGCCTGCCAAAGGGGCGAGTGGTGTGGAGCTGCGAGCCGGCGGAGGCGGGCGGATGGATCGACGAATGGGGGCTGCTGCGGGCGCCGCAGCAAGAGTGTCAACTGACTGTGACGGCGCGGGTAGGTGAGGTGGAGGGGGAGGCGGCGGTGCGAGTTGGCTTGGCGCCGGGGGTGTTGCAGGACTTCGAGCGGGAAAAGGAGTGGGGATACAGAGGGGCGCCGCCCGGGGTGCCGGGTTCCGTGGAGTGGGAAGAGGACCCGCTTCGGGCCGGAAACCATTGCCTGTGTTTGAGGTACGATTTGTCGCAGCACACGGGCACGCGGACGGCGCACGCGGAGCTGAACATGGGCCTGCCGGAGACCGGGGCGCTGGCGGTGCGGGTGCTGGGAGACGGGCAGGGGGGTTGGCTTCGGGCGCGGCTGCGGGATGGGTTGGAGCGCGCGTTCACGTTGGACCTGGCACAGAGCGTGGACTGGTCAGGAGAGTGGCGGCTGCTGATGGCTCGCCTCCCCGAGGAGGCGATCGCTCCGGTGACGCTGGAATCGGTGT
>JAUVSA010000158.1 GCA_030597345.1 Bacillota bacterium | reverse complement strand
TTTCTGGAGATGACGAAGAAGTACGAGGGCCGGGAGTGACGCGCAGGGTGCAGGGCGCGGACTCGTTCAGCTAAGTGGCTGTCTCACAATTGGGTAGGGGCGCTCGCGAGACCGGAGCAGATTCTTCGCTACGCTCAGAATGACATCTGGCGGGGCACAGAGACCCCGCCCTACAGAAGAGAAGCAATAGGCCAGCCGTAGTTGGGTCTATGAGAGAGCCACCCAATTGCTGACGCAGCGGGCCGGTGACAGGAGGATCAGTCGGGCGCGCTCTGGCGAATGAGGCCAATCGCCGTGTCGGCGAGGATGTCGCCGGCCTCGGGCGCGAGCGCAGCGCCGGAGGTGAAGGTTGTCTCGTAGCCGCCGCGGAGGAACGCGTCCTTGTGTGGCACGTAGCCGACCATGCCGTTGGCGCAACTGACCACGAGGGCATGGAGCGGATGGGCCTCTTCTTTGATGCGGAGGCCGAGCTGGACGAAGTACTCGGCGGGGACGGCAGCGTACACCCAATCGCCCAGAGAGACGACCTGCACCTCGGCCGGCTGGGTCTTACGCTCCTCGATGCGCTTCAGCAGCGCGGGCATCCCGCGATCGTAGGCGGCGGGGTCCACGAACCGCTGCGCGCCCCTGACGGTCCCGGCGATCTCCTCCGGGGTGACCTCGCGGTAGGGAAGCTGGATGGTGTGGGAGCTAGCGTTCAGGCTCACCCCGCCGGCGAAGGACATCTCGCCCAGCGCCGCCGACGGATCATCGGCGAGGGCCCGGCCCATCTGCTCAAGGGACAGGTCGATGCCGCGGTAGGGGTCGCCGGAGCAGATGTTGCCCGAGGCGCCGTTGAGAAAGAGGGTGACGGGGCAGCCGCGGTCTTTCATCTCGCGGGCGAGCGCGGCAGGGAAGCCACCGGAGGCGATGGTGTCGCCGCCGTGGTCGGCGGGGTGGCAGGCGAAGTTGACGATGGCGCCGAGGAGGTCCCCGCCTGTCCCGCGGGCCGCGAGGACAGCGACCTCGGGATCGATGGGGCCCTCAACATAGAGCGCGTCGGGGTAGCGGAAGGGGCCGTGGGTGCTGGCTGTTCCATCTCGCATCACCACGCGGCGGTTGTGGGAGCTGTTCCATTCGGACACGCTGGCGAGGCCGATCTCCGCCTGCTGCATGTTGTCGAGGGCATGGCCGAAGCATTCAACGATGTTGCCGACCATGGTCTCGATGTAGGCGTCGTCGCGAGGGACGTCGCCACAGTGCGCCACCGCGGGCCCGGCATGATTGTGGGTGGCGGCAACCATGATGTTGTCGCCGGGGAAGCCGTACCGATCTTGCACTCGGCGGCGGATGTCGTTGGTCTGCGTCCAGCGGAGGCAGAGCGTGTCGAGCTGGATGAAGGCGATCTGGCTATGGCCGGATTCGATCACCGCAATGCGGGCGAAGAGCGGGTCGGCGATCTCGTCGATGACGATATCTACTATCCAACCGATCTTGTGGGCGCCAAGCGGCGGGGTGATGTCTGTGTCGGCGAAGCCGGCGCGCAGCGGCATATCAGACCTCCTCGTGCTAGGGCGATGCTCCGGGCTGCCCGTGCCCAGGCGGCATCGCCGTGCGAAGCTCTTGTGTCTGGCCGGTCTCGGCGGCCCTGTAGGCGGACTCGATGATGTCGATGACGTGGCGCGCATGTTCCGCGGTGGCGATGGAGGGCGTGCCATCCCGGACCCAGTCCACGAGCTGCATCATGTCCTCGAAGACATGGGACTCCCCCATCGCCTCGTGCGGCCCCACGACATGCGGCATGTGGTCTCCTTCGCGTCGCATCGATTCGCCGTTCAGCTCAGTACCAACGACCGATCCTTCGGTGCCGAAGATGCTGGGTTGGAATCCCTGGGCGACATCGCCGCTCACGGTGCCGTAGGCCGTGGCGAAGACCGAGTCCCCGAAGTCGAGCAGCATGAAGGTGGTGTCGTCCATGTCGCACTCGATGGTCTTGCCGCGGTGCTCGCGCTGCGGCAGGGCGATTCCGGAGAGGGCGGTCGCGCGCCTCGCGGAGCCGAGGATTCCGGTGAGGATGTGCAGGCAGTAGACGGTCACATCCCAGAGGGGCCCGCCGGCCGGTTTCCTGAAGTACCAGGTCGGATCGACGTCGGTGAGGATGTCCTCGCCCGTCCGGGAGTCCTCGGTGAGGTGGTAGTCACCCACGGCCGCGCCGGTGACGGCCCATATCAGGCGGCCGATGGCTCCCTTACGGATGCGGTCTCGGATTCGCTGGTTGTGGGGGTGGAGCATCAAGCCCGGGGAGGCGACGAGGCGGACGTCTCTCTTCGCCGCGCGGGCGATGAGGTCGTTGCACTCCTCCACCTTGGTCGCCATGGTCTTGTTGAAGTGCACGTGCTTGCCGGCCTCGATGGCGGCCATTCCTTGCTGGTAGTGGAGCCCGATGGGTGAGCCGATGGTCACCGCGTCGACGCCGGGATCGGCGAGTAGAGATTCGTAGTCCTCATATGCGCTCGGCACGCCGAACTTCTCCGCCGCCGCCTTCGCTCGACCCGGCACGGGATCGCACACGGCGGCGAGCCGGACTCGATCCTGCACATCCGGCAGCGAGAGGTGCGATAGCGCGCAGCGGATGCCGATGGCGCCCGCGCCCACGACGCCCATTCCGATTGGATCGCTCATGTTGGATGGTCTCCTGTCACCTATGATTCGGCGGCCGCGTCTCTCCAGGATGTGCGCGGCTCCCAGCCGACGGTTGCGCGCAGCTTCGCATTGGACATCAGGCTAGCGTGCCCCTCGATTCCTTTGCAGCGGGGCAGCAGATCGGGCTTGAATCGCTCGATCAACTCCATCGTCGGTTCGAGCGCGGTGGTATCATCGTTGTTGCAGAAGTAGACGCCGTGCGGCTCGATCTCTCCCGCCTCTTCCATCAGCAGACGGTGTGCTGAGGCCAGATCTTCGCTGCCGATCCACGGCCAGAGCCACTCTTCCCAGCCACCGGCGGGGCCGGCGTTTTCGGCCATCCCAGCTCGACGCTCTGCATCGCAGATGCCGGCCGAGCGCAGCGCGTAGGTCCTGATGCCATAGGCCCGCGTGTAGGACGCCAGCAACCCCTCCCCCGCGAGCTTGCTGTAGGAATAGGAGTCCTCGACGTCCGAGGGATGGTCTTCATCGATGGGAAGGTAGTGGATCGGGAACTCGGAGCCGCTGATCCGGTAGCCGTGACCGAGCGCGCAGTTGCTGCCGGTCATCACGAAGATGCCGATCTTCCGCTCGAGCGCGGCCTGCAGCAGGTAGTAGGTCCCCATGATGTTCGCGCGCATGGTCTGATCGAAGGGAATGCCCCGCTCGGCCGAGTGCTCCCGCTCGTCGGGATGGTCGCTCGGATAGGGAGTTGCGGCGAGGTGTTGTATCGCCTCGATTCCGCCCTCCGTGGCCTTCAGGCAGTCGTCGTGGTTGGCGATGTCTCCCTGCACCCAGTGCCAGCGATCGGCGGCCTCCGGCCGCGTTCGCGACATCAGCACTAACTCGTGGCCGGCCGACTCCAGCTCGGCCACGACAAACGGGCCGAATCGCCCGCTGGCGCCAGTAACCAATACTTTCATGGTCTCCTCCTTCTGGTAGTAGGTGTCGTTCTCAGCCTGTTGCCTCGGGCAGATCTTCGAGCTGATCGGCGTTCTCCATCACTTTCCGAATCGCCTGCGCCGCGAGCTTGGCGACGTCGGTTCCGTTGGGCGCGCGCAGCGGAGTGGTCATGCCGGTGTGGCTATTGCAGTGCTTGGTGGCAATCGGAAAGCGCTCGACCGAGTAGTCCACCTGCTCCGCGTGCGGGCAGCTCCAGGGACACCCGTGCCCGTAGCCGGCCTTGTTCTGGAAGACCGTCATTGCGGGGAGGATGAATGACTGCCAGACCCCTGTCTCGAGGCCCTCCGCGTTCAGGGCGCGCACGATCTTGTCTCTGAAGGCGCGGGCATCGTCTGCATGGCCGAGGGCCTCCATGTCGAAGCGGATCGTGTAGTTGTACCAGTTGTGCTCGCAGTCCGGCGGCTCGGTCGGCAGGATGAGGTGGGGCGTTCCTTCGAGCTCGCGGGTTAGGGCGGCCGCGTTCTCCTTCTGCACTGCCAGGTAATGGTCGAGTCTGGTGAGCTGCGCCCGGCCGAAGGCGGCGGTGAGGTCGTTGTTGCGGTAGTTCCAGCCCATGGCGTAGACGTGATAGTCGCGGCGCTCCGTGGGGCCGACCTCCTCGCCGAACGACCAAAGGGCCTGCGCCCGCTGGTGCATCGCCTCGTCCTCCGTAACGAACATGCCGCCCTCGCCAGAGACAAGGCACTTGTTCTGGTTGAAGCTGAAGGCCGCGCAATGCCCCAGGGTGCCGACCTTCTTCCCCTTGAACGTCGCGCCATGGGCCTGGCAGCAGTCCTCGATCACCCGCAGGCCGTGCTTGTCGGCAATCGCCATCACCGCCTCCATGTCCACCGCGAGCCCGTGAAGATGCACGACGATGATCGCCTTCGTATTGGGGGTGATGGCGGCCTCGATCTTCCGGACGTCTATATTCATCGTGTCGAAGTCGATGTCCACGAAGACAGGGATCGCATTGTGCTGCATCACGCACGTCGCCGAGGAAGACCACGAGTAAGCCGGGACGATCACCTCATCTCCGCACCCGCACTCACACGCTACCAGGCCCATGTGCAGCGCGGCCGTGCCGCCGTTGGTCGTGATCGCGCAGCGGTTGCCGTTCCAGGCGGCGAATTCTTCCTGGAATGCCACGCAGTTCGGGCCGAATGTGTGCTTCCCACCCTCCAGAGAATCCATCACCATCTTGCGGTCGATGTCGTCAATGGGCGGCCAGGGTTTGATCGTTCCTTCGGGGACGGCTCTCGGCCCTCCAAGCAGGGCCAGTTTGTCGCTCATCGATTCCTCCTGGGACGCAGGGCTTGGCATCGCGGAGCTTCTGTGAAGATCACAGGCTGCCGGCCGAAGCTCGGCTGGCGGCCGAAGGTCGGCGGCCGGTCCTTGGACCGTGGTCTCAACTGGCGGCCGAGCTTCGGCGCTCCAGCCGCTAGTTCTGGCTCGGATGCTGCTCCTCCTACTACTCCGCTCTGGCGGTCGAAGCTCGACTGGCGGTCGAAGCTCGACTGGCGGTCGAAGTCCCTAGGCCCTGCGGGCCGGGATGGCGGCCCGGGAGGGACCTGAACATGTTCGCGATCAAGAATGAAGGGAGGCAAGTCCCTCCCGTAGGGCACAAGCTTGCTTGTGCCATGTTCTCTGGCAGGAGCAAGCTCCTGCCCTACGGAGTCTATGCCTTTTCTGATGTTCACCGCGACGATGTTTAG
>JAUVSA010000210.1 GCA_030597345.1 Bacillota bacterium | reverse complement strand
GGGCGGGCGGTTCAGCTGCTTTTCCAGGGTCTCGTAGGCCGCCGCCATCTCTTCCTCTCGCTGCCGCACCGACCGCGGCAGCCCATCCAGATCCCGCAGCATGTCCATCACTGCCCCTCGGATCCGGTGGTAGGCGTAGGTCTCGAACTTGATCCCCCGCGTCGGATCGAACCGATCCACCGCATCGATCAAGCCCACCACCGCCTGGCTCAGCAGATCGTCGTACTCCAGCGCCGGCCCCGGCCGCAGGTTCAGTCGGTCCACCACGTACCGCGCCAGTGGCGCGTACGCCTCGATCAGCGTCCGCCGCAGCTCCGGCGTTCGCTCCCTGATGTACTGGTCCCAAATCCCCTGCAATTCTCCCATCCCTTTCCACCTCCCACGGCCGCTCCGCGGCCCACCAATTGAGCAACCGGAAAATCGACAGTCCCTCGCTGCTCAATTGCCGTCTACTTTCGGCAGCCGGCCTCCGGAACTCGGTACCGCAGGCTTTAGCCTGCGTTGGGATCGGACAGGCTGAAGCCTGTCCCCACCCGGAGGCCCGCAAGGTCTCCTGCCCAAGCCGCTTATCTCAACGAGTCCAGCACACTCGCACTCACTCGCGTCACATACAACACCGCCAAGAATGCCGCGATGCTCCTCAGCACCACATACAGCGGCTCGACTTCTGCCGCCAGCGACAGCGCTCCCGTCAGCGCGAAGGCCCCCAGCGCCACGAACAACGAAATCTGCGATACCATTCCCCCCACGCTCATGATTCATCACTCTCCGGTCGCGGGGCTTCGGTTGGCGGCCGACCTTCGGCTGGCAGCCGACCCTCGGTTGGCGGCCGAGCCTCGGCCAGTGACACCAGCCCAGCCGGACTCACCTTCGCCTCCGGTGCTATCTCCGCGTGGGACAGCACCGCCACCGAAGGCGCTCTCCTCTCCAGGATCGCCCTCATCAAGGGCCGCGCCGCGGGCCCGCACAGCAGCACCGGCGCGTGCCGCAGGGCCGCCAGCCGTTCTATCTGCCGCCGCAGCGCCCGCACCAGCCGCTGCGTCCACTCCTCCGTCATCCCGCCCTCCTTGCCCGGCAGGCGACCTTCGCCCGGCAGGCGACCTTCGCCGCGCGCCCGAGCCACCAGCTCCGCCTCCACCGCCGGATCGAGTGCACACACCCACAGCGTCCCATCCTCCTCCGAATGCTGCGCGGTGATCGAGCGTGCCAGCGCCTGCCTCGCCAGCTCCGTTAGCTCCTCCGGATCCTTCGTCGTCGTCGCGTGCGCCGCCAGCGCCGTCAGAATCCTCGGCAGATCGCGGATCGCCACCCGCTCCCGCAGTAGATTGGTCAGCACT
Source organism: Bacillota bacterium (assembly GCA_030597345.1). Taxonomy (GTDB): domain Bacteria; phylum Armatimonadota; class Hebobacteria; order Hebobacterales; family Hebobacteraceae; genus JAUVSA01. The sequence goes on along the minus strand of JAUVSA010000210.1, from coordinate 2,855 downwards.
CGGTGAACCTCGCTCACGCTCATCACTTTCGGCACCAGCTCCTCCACCAGCGCCGACGCCTGCTGGCGCAGATGGTCCAGCATCGTGCGGACATCCTGGAGGGTGAGAATCTCCGCCGCGTGCCCCTTCAGCGTCTCCTCCAAATGAGTCAGCAGCACTGTCCCCGCGTCCACCACGGTATGCCCTGCCATCTCGGCATCCGCCCGCCGATTCTCCGGCACCCACCGCGCCGGCAGTCCGAAGGCCGGGTCCGTGGTGTCGATTCCCGGCAGGGGAGCTTCGCCCGGCAAGCGACCCCCGCCCGGCGCGTCGAGCCTCTCTCCCGTCGGGCTCATCACCAGCACGTGCCCGGGCCGCACCTCCCCCGCCGCCACGCGTGCCCCCGACAGCTTGATCGCGTACATATTCCCACGCAGCCCCAGGTTGTCTCGCACCCGCAGCGGCGGCACCATCAGCCCGGACTCCTCCGCGATGCGTCTCCGCAGCGTCGTGATGCGCTCCAGCAGCCCCCCTCCCTGCGCCGGGTCCGCCATCGGAATCAAGTCCAGCCCCAGCTCCAGCTCCAGCGGGTCAACCGAGATCAGCTCGACCAGTTGCTCCGCCGCCGGCGCCGCTGGCCGCGCCGGTGCCGGGGCTTCCCGCGGCTCTGGCCGGCCCCCCTTCAACGCTCCGGCCATCAGCCCCACCCCTCCTGCCACCGCCAAGAACGGCAGTTTCGGCAGCCCCGGCACCAACGCCAGCGCGCCCAGCGTAATCGCAACGAGCGCTAACGCGCGCGGGTTCTTCAGTATCTGCGTCGTCAGATCTCGGCCAAGCGGTTCCCCTGACGCCGACCTGGTGACTATCAATCCCGTCGCCGTCGCCATGATCAGCGCCGGAACCTGCGTCACCAATCCCTCCCCGACGGTGAGCAGCGTGTAGGTGCGGAGCGCGGTGGAGAGGTCCATCCCCCGCTGCACCATCCCGATCACGAACCCGCCGAGGATATTCACGACGATCATCACCACCGCCGCGATGGCGTCGCCCCGCACGAACTTGCTCGCCCCGTCCATCGCCCCGTAGAAGTCCGCCTCCCGCGCGATCTCCTCCCGGCGCCGCCGCGCATCCTCCTCATCTATCAGCCCGGCGTTCAGGTCCGCGTCTATCGCCATCTGCTTTCCGGGCATCGCGTCCAGTGTGAACCGCGCCGCCACCTCCGCCACCCGCCCCGCGCCGTTCGTGATCACCACGAACTGAATCACCACCAGAATGATGAATACCACCAGCCCGACCACATAGTTGCCCCCCACCACAAAGCTGCCGAAGGCTGCGATCACCATCCCCGCGTTCGCGTGCAGCAGGATCAGCCGCGTTGCGCACACGTTGATCGCCAACCTGAACAGCGTCATAATCAGCAGCAGCGACGGGAACACGGAGAATTCCAGCGGGTGCGTCGTGTAGACGGTCATCAGCAGCACCGTCAGCACCAGCGCGATGTTCACCACCAGCAGCCCGTCCAGCATCCAGTGCGGCAGCGGGATCACCAGCATCGCCACGATCAGCACCGCACCGCCCGATACCAGCAGGTCGCTGTGCCGTGCCAACTGCTCTGGCAGTCCCCGCGCCAGGAAGTCAGGCGAAGCTCGCCTGCCGGGCGAAGCTCGCCTGCCAGTTGTCGCTCTACTCTCCGCCATTTCCCTCTCCTACCTCGGCCTGCGCCCTGATCCGATCGGCCATCAGCCTCTGGCCCTCCGCCGCTCCCACAAGGCACAGGCTTTAGCCTGTGCTACCCGACTCTCTCCATCCGGTACCGCAGGCTCTAGCCTGTGCATGCTACCTCGGCGCCCGCCCGCCAGGTGAGCTTCGCCCGGTCATCCGATACACGAACGCGATGATCTCCGCCACCGCCTGATACAGCTCCGACGGAATCTGCCTCCCCACTGGAACCGATCGGTAGAGCGCCCGCGCCAGCTCCGGCGCGGATGTCAGCGGCACCCCATGCTTCTCGGCCTGCGCCCTGATCCGATCGGCCATCAGCCTTCGCCCCTTCGCCACCACTATCGGGGCCGGCAGGCGACCTTCGCCCGGCAGGCGAGCTTCGCCCGGCAGGTTGGCGCTGTGCGCCCGAGCTTCGCCCGGGGGTTCCTCTATCTCGTAGCGCAGCGCCACTGCGATCTCCAGCGGGTTGGTCACCACCACCGTCGCTCGCTTCACTGCCTCGATCATCCGGTGCCGCGCAAGCGCCCGCTGCTGCTCCCGCATACGCGATCGCGTGAGCGGGTCGCCCTCCGTCCGCTTGTGCTCCTCCTTCACCTCATAGCGCGACATGCGCAGATTCTTCTGGTGCTCTTGCCGCTGGAAGACATAGTCTGCCACTGCCACCACCATCATCACCCCCCCAACCCTCAGCAGCAGTCCCCACAGCAGCCACCCCAGGCCCATCGCGGCCCCCATCGCATCCCCCTGGCCCAGCCCCAGCACCGACTCCCACCGGCCCCTGATGTACAGCACCACCACTGCTCCCACCGCCAGCAGCTTCACCAGCGAGCGCACCAGTGAGAACATCCCCCGCCGCGAGCAAATCCGCTTTATCCCCTCCAACAGGCTCACTCGCTTCCAGGAGAGTTGCAGGGGACGCGCGCTGATCAGAAAACCCGTCTGCCCCAGGTTGGCGGCGAGCGCCGCCGCGCACGCGCCCAGCGCCACCGGCAGCACCATCCGCCCTCCGTACTCACATGCCGTTCGCATCAGTTGCACTGTGGAACCTATCGACAGCCGACCTTCGGCCGACGGCTGCCATGTCGCGCACTCCCGCAGCGACCACAGCACCGCCTCTCTTGCCGCCTCCATCACTCCGGACCATCCCATTCGCAGCC
>JAUVSA010000003.1 GCA_030597345.1 Bacillota bacterium | reverse complement strand
CGCGCACTTATGCGGCCTGCGCGCGCACTTATGCGGCCTGTGCGCGCACTTATGCGGCCTGCGCGCGCACTCATGTAGACCCTGGGACATAGGAACTCATCATGGCCTGACGAACACGAACCGTTCGGGCGGCAAATGGCGCGCATCGCTGATACAGAGACCGAATCTCGAGCGAAGCCGGTTACGCTCATCACTCCTCGTGCGGTGCTGGTGGGAGGGATCAGCGCCGCGCTTCTTTCGGTCATAAACCCCTACCTCGCTTTTGTCAGGCGCACCTGGGACGTCGGGTCCGGGTCGCTTCTCAGCGGCCCTGTAGTTGTTCTGTTCGCCCTCGTGGTCGTCAACGGCCTGTTGATCCGGCTGCTGCGGCGCCGCGCCTTCAGCCGCGGCGAGCTGCTAGTTGTCTACGGAATGCTGATCGTCTCCGCCGGTCTCACCATGCAGGGGGGGCTGCCATACATCGTCTCTGCCACTGTGTACCCCTTCTACATGGCGGCGCCAGAGAATGCTTGGGAGCATATGATCTTGCCCCACGTCCCGCTCTGGCTTCGGCTCACCAACCTGGAGGTGGTGGACTGGTTCTGGGAAGCTTCGCCCGAGGGGCTCGGCGTGCCATGGCGCCACTGGCTCAGCCCCATGCTCGGATGGGGCGCATTCACCTTAGCCTTGATGGCCGCGATGTTCTGCCTGGGAGCGCTGCTGCGGAGAGATTGGATCGAGAGACAGCGCCTCGCCTTCCCTCTCGTGGACGTCCCTCTCGCTATGACCGGCGAGCACAAACACCCGACCCTGCGCACCAGCATCCTCAGCAGTCGCATCTTCTGGATTGGCTTCGCGGTGCCCTCGTTGGTGGCTGTTGTCTCATGGTTCCACGTGCTCTTCCCCAGTGTCCCCTCCATCGCATTATGGGACGTCCCGGTGGGGCGCTACTTCGCGGGCATGTCTCTGCCCTGGCGGGTGCTGGGAGATATGAGCATCTCCATTGTCTTCCCGGTTATCGGGATCACCTGTCTGCTGCCGCGCGAGGTCTCCCTCAGCCTCTGGCTCTTCTACGTCTTGTTCAGGATCCAGCTGCTGGTGTGGGCGAGCTTTGGCCTGGCCGAGGAGGGGAGCACCGCGGCCGTTGCCGTCAACCCCCGTCTCTTCATAGCCTTTCAAGAGGCTGGTGGTTTCATCGCGCTGAGCGGTGTCATCCTGTATCAATCCCGGAAGACCATTCGCGCCGCCTGGCTGAGCCTGCTGGGACGCACCCGCGCAAAGCCCGATCCCTATGCGCCGCTGAGCGGCCGCTGGGCTTTGCTCGGCTTTCTTCTCGCCAACAGCTTCATGATCTGGTGGGCCCTGCGCGCTGGCATGTCGTGGTGGGCCTTTGCCGGCCTTATGGGGGTCTTCTATGCTGTCCTCCTGGGGGCATCTCGCCTGGTGGCTGCGGGCGGGGTGATGTTTGTGGACACCGGCTTCTTCCCGCGCGGGATCATGCTCCGCGCCTTGGGAGCGCCCATCATCGGCCCTGCCTCCCTCACTATGTACTCCTATCTCTCCTGCATCTACATGTACGATCCCATGAACCTGGCCATGCCCCAGATGATGAACAGCTTCAAGCTCGTCCACAGCGCCCGTCTGCGGGGCAGCACCTTCACATGGGCGGCAGCACTGGGCCTCCTGACGGTGACCATTCTCGGATTGGCCGCGCTGCTGCAGATGCTGCACCAGGAAGGTGCCAGCTCTCTGGGCTACTGGCCGTTCATTGACTACCCGCAATGGGGCTTCGGCGAGCTGGATGCTACTCTGCGCACCCCCGAGCTGGCCGACAACTGGCTTCGTGCCGCTCTCGCCATCGGGGCTGCATTCACGCTCCTGCTGGTCTGGCTGCACACGCGACTCGTCTGGTGGCCGGTCAGTCCTGTCGGCTTCCTCCCCGCCAGCTCCTATGAAGCCAACCGCTCGATGTGGGTGAGTGTCTTTATCGCCTGGGTCGTGAGCACGCTCATCCGGCGCTACGGAGGGCTGCGGCTCTTCCGAACGCTGCGCCCCGCCTTCCTCGGCCTCATCCTCGGCGATGTGCTGACGAAAGGAGCACTCGCCATTGTCTCCTCCATCTTGGGGATCACACGACCCATCAGCTGACCATGAGCCTGTCACTGGTTTCACCTGTGAGGAGATCAGACAGGTAAGGTGCCGACAGGACTGAGGCTCTGATGGCGACGCTCGGGAATAGAGAATGGGAGGAGCGCCCGGATGGGCGCTCCTCCCATGTCAGTCAACTATCTTGCCTGAGGCAAGATCTTATCCAGTCTCAGCGCAACGTGGGCTCGTTGGGATAGACCACGCTGAAGGGCCCAGATCCAGTCTCACACCAGGACATCGGGCCCTGGGCTCCCAGTCCCATGGCTGTCGAGTGGTAACCGCCAATGTGTGAAGTCGTACCGCGCGCCTCCTCCGCCCACTTGTCGAGGAGTCTTTCGGAGTTCCACCAGGCAGCATGGCCGTCGGCGAAGCCGAGGTTGCTGCCGCCCAGGTGGCGCGTTCTCCCATGCAGCAAGCTCTGGTCCCTCAACATCTGCGACGACGTGTGATAGCTGACGAAGCAGTCCCACACCTCGGGACAGCCATCCTGGATATTCTCGGCGCACTCCTCGATCCAAGATGAGCAGCCGCAGTTCCCGCATTCCACGTTGCAGATGTCGGGGTAGGCAGCCAGGCCGATGCTCTCCAAACTCGACTCGGCGCCGGAGTCTCCGCAGACGACCCAGTTCACCGGGTCCTCGATCTGCACCAGTTTCAGGTCGTACAACACTCTGTTCGCGCCTATGCTCTTGACGAAGGCCTTGTGGCCGGATGCCCTCTCTCCCTCCATGCCTGTCATGGCCATCCGCCCCTGTATTGCGCTATCGGTCACATCGCCGCCCCAGCCCGCCGGGTAGGAGGCCGAGTACAGGGGACATAGCTCGGCGTCGTTTATGCACCAGCCCCACTGGCCTGCGGTGACGCCGAGATGGCTGAACCAGTCGGGGAAGCCGGTGATGAACCTGGCGCCCCTCTCCAAGCTCGCGCTGGGGCAGCGCGACACGTCCCGGTTCTTGACGTACTCGTCCAACATCACCGGCACCCTAAGGTAGGGGTTGAGCTTGAAGTCGATACCGTGGCAGTCCTCCGGGTCTGGGGGGTCATCGAGTTGGGCTTGAGCCGGGAACCACTCTCTCACATCCTGGCGCGTCTCGATGGGCCAGAAATGGTCGTTATTGTCTGCCAGGTACATCTGAATGGCGAGGGCGATGTTCTTCACATTCGACAGACACACCGCCTTGCGGGCCGACTCACGCGCCCGCGCGAACACGGGAAAGACCATCGCAGCGAGAATGCCGATGATCGCAATCACCACCAACAGCTCAATCAACGTGAAGCCTCTTCTGCGTGCCTTAGTCACGAGACCATTCACCTCCTAGAATGAACAGGAACTCGCTTCGCAAAGAAGTCTCTGCACGAACTGCTGTCTCACGCGGGGTCGTCTGGTTAGTGAGTTACCTCACCTCCTCTCCCTCGGTCCGGGCGCCGAATCTGTGTGGCGCCCCGAGCAACGGAGCGGTCACAGCTACGGCGGATGCCGGCAGTATCGGCCACCACAATGAAGCACCCGTGTCGGAGGGTTCGGCGCGATCGTCGGGGCCTGCCCCAGCGGATAGGCGAGGCCTGCTAGTTTGACCTACACGGGCGGCCGGAGGCATAGATGCCGACTCGGGACTTAGTGGCGTTGTGATAGGCGCAATAAGAGTAGCAGCAACAGGCCAAGGGGTCATTGCACAGACATCCGTAAGTGTTGTAGAATCGTCTGTATGGAAAGACTGCCGCCAGTTTCCGGCTCGGGGATGGACCCGGTCACCCGGGCGGCCGATACGACTACACTCAGAAGCCCCAGATAGTGTTCTTCGGGGGTACAGCTCTCTTGGCACGCCGCTGAGCTTCTGCGGACTACACGTCAGGGGGAGCAGGGGGGAAGAGCCGGAGAGCGCCGGTTGCAAGCCAGCGAGCCAGAAGGCGGCGCCCAGGAAGGAGGATCCCCCGAGGGTCGAAAGCCGCTGTATCGAAGTGAGCCACCATCTCCACGCGCTCTCCGAACACGGTGCGCTGTACTATCCGGTCCGGGGTGAGCCACTGAAAGTCCGTCAAAGGCAGCAGTCCCAGCTCGCGGTGTAGTGGGGAGAAGAACTCGTAGTGGGCCTTCATCGTCCCCTTGTGCTTCTCGAACTCCTCGAGGTTCATGTGGTACATGGGCGGGACGTTGTAGAGCAGCTCCAGCAGCGCCACGGTGTCCACTTGGTCGCTGAACTTCAGGCTTGCAAAGCCCCAGTGATGAGTCGCCACAACGGAGTCATGGAAGACGGTCTGGTAGAGCGGGAGCCGGAATCGCGGATCGTAGTAGGGTTTCCGGTACTTCTCCTTCAGCGGCACTTGCTTCACATGGGCCTCGGGGGCATCCGGGGGCCAGGCTCGACCAAGGTAGTAGTCTGATTCCTTGTCCTTACGGAGATCCGGATCTCCCCAGCCGAAGACTGGCGTCATCATGCCGTGGGCGAAGTGGATGACGGGCGCCGCGTACGCCGCGCCCCCCTCCGAGCCGATGACGAGTCCGTATGAGTCCCGAATCCAGGCCATACGGGCGAGCCGCGCATTCATGTCGTCTTCCTGTGTGGCTGGGTGAAGCTCAGAGTAATCGTCGAAGAGCTCGCCATAGGCGTCGCAGTCGATGAACCACGAATTGAAGCGCTCGGGGAGCGCCTCCATCAGGCCTGTGACTCTCTTCTTCACGTAAGGCCAGGCGGCGATCGGGCTGAGCTTGTAGCCCTTCTGCTTGAAGCCTCGCCTCTTGGTGCCATCGGCCCTCACCACCGCTCCTGTCTCGTAGAGCTCCAGATCGAATTGGGCGGTCTCCCACGTGTCAGGCTCCTTGGGGTGGTGGATACTGTGATAGGAGTCATAGGTCCCGATCAAGTACCCCAGATTCTTCGCGGACCTGATCGCCTGTGGGTGCCGGAATCCCCCTTGCCAAGAGGCCAGCCCCAGCCACAGTCTATCGAAGCCGCCTTCAGCGAACCTCTCGATCATCTTGAGAGATACGCCGTTCCCCCACCGATCACTCGCGACGAACTCGCCGGGGAAGGCCGCTTCGAGCAGCAAGCTGTTCAGCCGCAACACCTCTGGCTCGTTCAGGTTTTGTACGCCTTGGCTCAACAGTTGCTGCGCTTCCTCGGGCAGCTGTACGTCCAGCCACGCGCCCCCCGTGTAGAAATCGCGACGGGCAAGAACACTGGACAGCGCGCGCGCGATCTGGTCCTTGAGATAGCGATAGGGCTGCTTCAGCGAAGCGGCCTCGGTAAGCTCGCCCTGGGCCTCGGAGTCCATTAGGTCCCAGATGCGCTTGCCGGGCGACGATCGAGACGACTTCCCCTGATCGACGATCGTCTTCGGAAAGCGCCGCCAGTCCAGCACATCGTAGCGGCTGATGAGGCCGTCACCCCAGAGGTAGATGTGCGCCGCGCCGAGGAGCTTCTCGACCGCGGGCACCCGCTCGATCTTCTCCTTCAGACTCACGAACTCGCCCCGCTCGATCAACCAGCTGCGGTATTGCCTGGCCGGTTCCACCGGTGAGTGTTTCCCCAGCCGTATGACCAGTCCGTATTCCTTCTTCTCCCGGTTCGGCGTGAACTCGTGAGCCAATCGTATGGCGAGCTTGCCGCCACGGTCTTCGAAGAATAGGTCGTTGTTGAACTGGTTAGTGAGGATGTAGGTAAGCGTGTAGTCTTCACAGTCCAGGCCCCAGAACGGCATTGACAGAGTCTCAGTGGTATTGCCCGGACTGTACCAGTCGAGGAACTCCAGCCACTCGGGGTCATCAGCGGGGACGTAGCTGCCCTCGAACAGGGGCAGCACATACGCTCGTACGGGCGAGTCACCGGAAGTGACAGGCCAGGTGAACGTTCCGGGTTGGGTGGAGAGGAAGTGGGCGTGTAGGACATCCCCGTCGACTCGAAACGACACTCGGAGGTTGTGTCGCTCAAACTCCCAGCTCGCTTCCTGATCGCTCTGCTTCAGGCCCGTTATCGGGCCGAGCCCCTCCTGCGGCAGAGAGATCGAGACTCTGGCTCTGCCTGCTGGTTGAGCTGTCACTTCGAGCGATTCAGGGTCGATCTGGATCGTCCAGCTCTCATTTGTTAGCGCAATGGCTCGTTCGCTTCCCCCAGAGGCAGAGCATCCGAAGAGTGTCGCAAGAAGCACAGCACTCAGAGAAAGCGCAAGCAGAGGACGGGCCAGGAACCCCGGCACTCGGCGCTGCTCATTACGTGCCCGGTCGCAAACACAGCCGGGTGTCTTGGCGCGTTGGACGGATCTGTCGAACACGAGGGTTGGGGCCTCCCTTCAGGCTACTGCCTTGGATACCATGTCTGCAATCATTCGTGCCTCGGCCTGCCAATCCCGCGGCGATCCGAGTTGGGATGAGTCGTGATACAGAACTTCCTCAACCCGACCCGGGGCATGAGAGGCAGGCGAGGGCCGAGAGTTAGTCGGAAGGCGCAGCAGGGGTATAGATGCGAGTGTCCCCGGTCTCCAGCCACCGCGCCAGAACGCTGCGTCCGGGGATCACGGTCCCGGAATAGTCGAAACCCTCCCCCGCAAAGTTGGCCACCATCTCCACCGCCTCACCGAATATGGTCCGCTGCACCATCCGGTCACTGCTGAGCCATGTGAATTCCGTCAGTGGCAGCAATCCCAGCTCCTGGTGCAATGGCGAGAAGAACTCGTAGTGGGCCCTCATTCGCGTTTTGTGCTTCTCGAACTCATCGAGATTCATGTGATACAGCGGCGGGACATTGTAGAGCAACTCCAGCAGCTCGACGGTGTCAACCTGATCCGTGAACTTGAGACTGGAGTGGTGCCAATGGTGGGTCGCCACCACCGAATCATGAAAGACCGTCTGATAGAGCGGCAGTCGAAAGCGGGGATCGTAGTAGAAGGTGCGGTGCTCGGGTTTCAGAGGCAGTTGCTTCAGGAGAATGGTCGGACCGCCGGACGGAGACCAGTTGCCGAGGTAGTACTGCGAGCTCTCGTCTTTCTGAAGATCCGGATCCTCCCAGCCGAAGACCGGCGTCATCATCCCGTGGGCGAAGTGGATGACGGGGGCAGAGTAGGCGACGCCCACCTCTGACCCGATGACCAGCCCATAGGTATCTCGGATCCACGCCATGCGATGGAGTCTCGCCTGCACGTCGTCCTGCTGGGTGGCCGGGTGAAGCTCGGAGTAGTCGTCGAACACTTCGCCGTAGGCGTCGCAGTCGATGAACCAGGAGTTGAACGGCTCGGGGAGCTCGGCCATTAGCCGTGTGACGCGCTCCTTCACGTAGGGCCAGGCGGCGATCGGACTGAGCTGGTAGCCTCTGCCAAGGTAGCCCGGTATCTTCGAGCCGTCGGCCGTGAGTATCGGGCCTGTCTCGTACAGGTGCCGGTCGAAGCGCACCGTATCCGAGGCGTCCGTCGAGTCAGGATCATGGATGCCGTGATAGGCGTCGTACGTGCCGATCAGGTAACCCAGGCTCTTGGCCCGTCGGATAGCATCAGGGTGCTGCATGCCGGATCGCAACGAACTGAGCCCGAGCCACAGCCGCCGGCAGCCGATGCCCGCGAATCTGTCCATCATCTCTACCGATATGCCGTCCGACCAAAGATAGATGTGCGGGGCACCCAGGAGCTTCTCGGCCTCAGGAGTCTGCTCGATCTTCGTGCGCATGCTGACAAACTGGTCCTGCTCGAGCAGCCACCTCCGGTACTGTCTGGCAGGTTCTATCGGAGAGGGCGGTCCGAGCCGTATGACCAGTCCGTACTCCTTGCGCTCCCGGTTCGTGGTGAACTCGTGAGTGAATCGCATGCCGATTCTGCCCGCCCGATCCTCGAACACGAGTTCATTGTTGAACTGGTTGGTCAGCATGTAGGTCAACGTGCAGCTCGGAAAGGCAAGGCCCCAGAACGGCATGGAGAAGGACTCCACAGCGTTCATCGGGCTGCGCGCTATGAGGTGTTTCAGCCAACGACTATCCTCGGACGGGACGTAGCTGCCCTCCGCCAGAGGGAGTATGTGGGCCTGAACCGCTCGATCCTCGCCGACTATGGGCCAGGTGAACCGGCCCGGTTCTCGAGATAGAAAGGTCACAAGCAGAGTCTCGCCGTCTGCTCGGAACGAGACACGCACCTTCCTCGCGCTGAGCTCCCAGCTCGCTTCGCAGTCCGTGTGCTTCAGCCCCTCCACCGGGCCGAGGCCCGCCTGCGGCGCGGACACCTCGATTGGGGGCTGGCCCTCTGGCTGGGCCGTTACGCCGAGCGATTCAGGATCAACGGTGATCGTCCAGGTCCTGCCCTTCAACTGAATGCCGGACCCACTTGGTGTTGAAGAGAATCCTGCCTTCACATTAGCTCCTCACCGGCAGTCACGCCACGCTGCGATCAGTTCTTCGACGCTCTGCCAGGGAGTGTCCGGAAGCAGAGCATCCACGGGATGCAGGACGAATCTGTGAGTGGGTCCCAGCACATCAATCGCCTGGCGGACTTCGTCCCTGATTCGCTCCTTGTCCCCAGAGGTCAACGATACGGTGTTAGTTCCTCCGACGACGCACATCCCATTCTCCGCAAGCTCGCGGGCTCGCTCCAACGACAGTCGATCCTGCACGGGGTCCACGAAGTAGAGCACATCCACCCCGGCATCGGCCAGGCGAGGGCCCAGAAGGTCCACTCCTGTCGTGACGACGTAGGCGTACTTCTTCGCATGCTTGTGCGCCAAGCTGGCCAGCTTGGCGATCCTGGGAAACAGGAACGTGTCGAGGAGCTGTGGCGACCAGAAGTCCATGCCGGAGTACCACCCCCGCTGCACCACCATGTCCACTCCAGGAGTGGAGGCCGCCAGCTCCACTCGGGCTGCATCGGTCTCGGTGACGATGTCCATCAGCCGGGCAAAGGAGGCCGGAGCATCGAGCGCCATCATGACGGCCCCTTCCGCACCGGCAAGCCAGACAACCGCATCCATGCCGAAGGCGGCCCAGGCTTGCACGGGGACTCCGCGCTCCTCGGCAAACGAATGGACCCGCGTCATGCGCCGATCGAACCATGCGCGCGCCGCCGCGTCCGGAGGCGCGAACAGGTGACGGATCTTGGGAACATCTTCTGGGCTGCTCACCGCGTGTTCGACCGCGCGGGGGATATTCAGGTCCTCGAAGAGTTGGACTGTGTCCGGCTGAACCACCCAGCCCTCCTCGTACTCCTCACTCGTCTTGCGGACCGCATGTCGGAGTGGGCCCGACGGTGTGGAGTAGTCACGAACCAGCACCGGGTGACTGCGATCCTGGCTCGCTGGGGTCATCGTGTCTTGCCAGGTGACCTCCGGGTCTGCGCTCCAGGGAACAGACACTTCGAGCAGATCGTCCACGCCCAGCGAGCGCCACGCCAGCACGCGGTTGAAGTCGTCCTGCAGATCCCACGGTTGCGGCAGAGCGTGGATGTGCTCCATGCGCAGGGAATTCCAGTAGGGGACGTCGCGCCCGTCGGCCTTCTTCCAGCGGAGTTCCGGCGGAACGTGGAGGCCGAAGCACCAGGTGGTCAGCGGCACGTGGTCCGCTGGCTGCCCGTTCCAGGCGGCCAGGATTCGCTCTTTGGACGTCACTTCTGCAGCACCAGCACCCGCACGTCCAGGGCCTTCACCGTAAGGTCAACGTGATCCCCGGTGCGCTCCACCGGATCCCCAAGCAGATCCTGCACTGTCGACCAGCCGCTGACATCCAGCCGCTCCGTCACCTCATCCGCAGTTGGATTGGTGAGAAGCCATGCTTCCTTCCCCTCGATGGCGCGCTTGCGAAGATGCAGCTTGCCCTCATGGGATGTCGAGATGCCGCACCGGGCCAGTAGGGCGCGGATCAGGGCACGCGTATCCTCATCGGCGTAGGCAGTGCCGTTGTGACCGGCATAGGTACCCAGCAGCCACGCCCGCCCTTTCCCGACCTGACGCACGGTCCCCGCCACTGCTTCTTCTGCCATCAGACACGGCTCGCTGCCGCGGCAGGAGAAGGTCTCTACATAGACGTTTGCCCGCAGCTTGAGGCCCTCAAAGGGGCCAGCCCCGGTAAGGAACATATCATCGAGATACTCGCCCCAACTGCGCTCGGTGGGCGACCAGCGCCTCCCGCCCTCCGGCTCCCGCACCATGCTCAAGCTCTCGTGGCGGACGCCGAACAGCTCCCGCGCGGCGGGAGAGAGTTCTCCTCGGGTGGCGAAAGCATGGGGACTGATTCGGCCCGGACACGCCTCGCTTATCAGGTTGCCACCACTCTCCACATACCGGGCAAGCTTGCCAACGACTTCCTCAGACAGGCAGAGCGGAAACGGCAGTACGAGGGCCCGGTACTGGCTGGCATAGTCTTCGTCCAGTTCGGACACTTCGAGGAAATCGACTGGAATGCCGGCATCCCAGAGGAGGCGATGCCAGCCGCGGACACTGTATGAAAGATGCTCCCCTCCCTGCCGCATGGTGGCACAGAACTGGTAGTTCCACTCATTAATCAGGATAGCGACCTCTGCACCCGGCCAGGAGGGCTGCCCAAAGAGATCGGGGTGCTCATCCAGCGCCTTCCCAACTCGCGACGCCTCTTCGAATCTGGCTGTGCTGTCACCCTCGCTGTCGAGCAGGCTGAAGCCGTTGGCCTCGGCCGCCGCGATCTCGGCCCTGGTGACCCAGAAGGAGAGCGCGGTGACTCCGGAGCCGATCGCGGTGAGCATCCAACGGCGGATGTCCTCGGGCGAGGGCACCCGGCCCATGTGAAACCCATCGCTGACGCGGCCGCCCTGGAACTCCGCCGCCCAGACGGGACTGCCGGGAGAGTTGCAGGAGCGAACATGGTCGTATTTCAGCGCCACGCTGTCCCATATCTCAGCCAGCAGAGATGCGTGCCGGTCCAAGGGGCCGCTGGCGACCCGGGCGTCGTCCCAATCGTTCAGGGGAAACCAGGCAGGATAGGTCGAGCAGCCCAGGAAGTCCTGACAACGCGCGTAGGTCCAGTCCTGGCCGGAGCCCACAGTGGCGGTGCCTAGGTGCGCAAAGACTGGACGCTGCAGAGGGTCGGCCTCCCGGATCGCCTGTGCCCGACTGCGCAGTACCCGGGCTACTTGAACGTTGTCCATGAAGTACTTCCAGTGGACATCCAGGGCAATCCATGTATTGGTCGTCCGCTGGGGGGCGATGGAGCTCCAGTCGAGGTAGCGCGCGTTCCAGGCCCGATTGAGCGCGTCCAGATCGCCGTACTTCTCCTTTAGCCAAGCGCGAAATGCCTCGAGCGTGTGCTGGCAGTAGCAGACGGGCTGACCGACAATGCGCTCCGACCAGTAGCCGACCTCCTGCCACGTGTTCCAGACGATCTTCTCGTAACCGCCCAGGGTCTTCACCAGCTTCTTGATGAAGCGCGTCTGGTCAGCCGACGCTCCAGGATGGTCGAAGCAGGGCCCCGGCTTCCCGTCCGCGGGCAGGGGAGTCTGCGCCTCGTACAAGATGGGAAGTCCGTTGATTCCCACCATGCGGCAATCAGGATGCTTGCGCCACAGCCAGCCGGGAGCTTGCTCGCAGGTCAGCCCGAGGTAGACGATCATGTCCAGCTTCGCGGCATGAGCGATGAGCTCTTCGCAGCGCGAGAAGTCGCAGCGGCCCTCTTCGGGCTCGTCTATCGCCCAGTGTTCCTGCAGCTTCACCAGGTTGAAGCCGTGCCGCTTGAGATTCTCCATATCTTTCTTCAACTCGGACATTGGAGGCATCGGCTCACGGCAAAGGTGAGAGCCGAAGGGGAAGATCCCGGCGATGGGTCCTAGATTCACGCTGCACTTCCTTCCCTGAGACGATTATGAGGTGCGACGACGATGCGGGCAGCCTCCGAAAGCGCCGGAACAACAGCGAGAGGTCCACCCCGTCACCGAAGCGACTACGGTAGAGCGCATTTCATAACCCTCACTCGCCTGGTTGTCCGCTAGAGACGCTGGCATGAAATGCGCCTGCTGGAACCTGGCGGCTTGTTCTGCTGTGTCATAACCTCGGGCAGCACAAGCTGCCAGACTCCAGATGGAGGTTATGAAACAGCTTCTACTGCCTTCAGGCCCTGGTTTCGTCACATCCTCTGTAGCTGTCTTTCGGACACTGCGGTTTCACGGTCTGCCCGGTTTCGCTCGAACGGCGAGCAGCCTCCAAGATGGCCATGACCTCGCGGCCGCGCCGAGCGGTGATGGCCGGAGGCCGGCCCGTGGACAGGGCTTCGCCCAGATCGCGGTAGAAGGCGTCGCTGAGCTCGTCGCCTACGTCATAGTCCCGAGCGCCACTGCTGGGGCCGACATCCTGCGGCACTAGGTCCACCGTCACGTCGCCCATAGAACGCCGAATGCGCATCTCTGTCCAGCGGCCCCAGGCCCCATCGGCCACCAACGTGCCCTCGCGGCCCACCACGAACCAACGCGGCAGGGGTAGGCGGGCATTGTTGGAGCCCTCCAGCGTGATCAGCAGTCCCGAGGGCAAGACCAGACGAATGTTGAAGTAGTCCTCCACCTCAGTCGCCCAGAGGTGGCTGCGCAACTGGCAGGTCACACTGACCGGCCACTCGCCGGTGAGGTCCAAGCACTGCTCTATTAGGTGCGGGCCCCAGTCCGCCATGAAGCCGCCTCCGTAGGCGGCCTGAATGCGCCAGGTGGGGTTGAACTCAGGGACCCCATAAGTGGTCCACTCGGGTCCGTAGGTCATAACCCTGGAGTCGATGGTCAGCAGCTCCCCCAGCTCTCCCCGGCAGACCAGGGTCTTCAGCAGCTGGTAGTCTCGGTCCCACCGCCGGTTGTGGAACACCGTCAGGGTGGACCGACTGCTCTCGGCAGCGGCGAGCATTTCCTCAGCTTCTGCCAGGGTATCCGCCATCGGCTTCTCGACGACGACGTGCTTGCCGGCCTCAAGGGCAGCTACGGTGAGAGGGCAGTGCAGCTTCCCCGGCACCGCGACCACCACCAGATCGACCTCAGCATCGGCGATCAGCTCTTGTGCATCGCCGTAGGTACGAGCACCCAGCTCCTTCGCGATTGGCTCCAAGCGCGTCTGGGACTGATCGCAGACGGCCACGACACGGTAGTCAGCCATCTTGCTGCGGGGGGCGCCCTGAAGCTCCCACCCGCTGCGCCCAAGTCCGATGATGCCAACGTTGACCATGGTATCCTCGCTGTACTGTGTTCGGGCCCTTACTTCCCGCTCAGGCCGGGCTGGAACACCGGAATGCCCGTCAAGCGCCCGAACTCCAGAAGGGCGGGGGTCACGTCTCCCTCGCCAATCATCCAGTGATGGCCCAGACCCGCCTCGGCCGCCTCCTCCAGGAAATCCGGCACCGGCACATCCAGCCGCACCTTCACCGGGTTGCCGGGGAACACGAGCTCGGTTGGCACTGCCTCTCCGCCGAAGAGTCCGAGCCGGTAGTCGCCACTCGGCCCCACAAGGTTGACTCCTGTGACGCGCCCTGGCCGGCCGGGATACTGGACAGTCACGCCCGTGTCCATGAGCCGGCAGCAGTTCAGAACGATCTCGTCCCGGGATGAGGCCAGGCAGAACGCTCCGGAGCCGCAGTGGGAGAAGATGATAGTGTTCTCGTCAGGGTCATCGGCAAGGAGATCTGTGTTGTGCACCGGCCCGCCGCTGAACCAAGACAGGAGCCGCATTCCGACTGCGCTGTTCACGTCTCCCTCGCAGGCGCCCACAACGCCCTCTTCCGCCAGCAGGGCTATCGGCAGACAGACCTGCCCCATGAGGCTGGGATAGCACTCGACTGTGAAGGCAGTGAGCTCTTCGGCCCGGATGAATTCGCGCAGCGCCAGATAGAAGCGCGCTGCCAACAGGCCGGCGCTGTCGGGCACATCGACACGGCCGGCATCACCGCGGGCCCGTTCCCACACCGCCTCGGCCTCCTTCACGTCGGCTGCCTCTGCCTGGCTGGTCAGCCAGGCCAACGGCCGCTCGACCAGCCGGGGCCCGAGCACTGCGCGCAATGCCAGTTCGTCAACCGCCACTTCGGTCATCCCCGGCAGGCGGGCCCCTATGCGCCCAACTCTGGTTCGCCGGAGGGCCCGACGCGCCGCCGCGGCTTGCGACACGGCGAGGACACGGGTCCGGGTCGCTTCCTTCTCGAGATCTCCGTAGACGAACCGGTAGGCGTACCCCAACTCCTTGAGCACGCAGCACAACTGCTGGGTGCCGCAGAGCGAACCCGTGTGGAGCCCGGGCAGAGCCCATGCGACGACGAGGGGTGACTCTCCCATGGTGGCCAGGATATCCTGCACCAGGTGGTCCTCAGACCAAGTGGCGGCGATGACACAGAGGACATCGACGTCTCCGAAGGAAGCGCCGACCTTACGCGCCGCGCCTGGGTCGCTGACCACCGAAGGATGCACGGGGCGGAGTCCTATCTGCGACAACACCTCGCCCGCCTGCTTGAGCAGTCCGGGAGCCTGTTCGGCGCCGACCTCCAGAGGGCTGGAGACGACGATCAATCCCAGGGTTGGATGCATTACTGCGCCCTATTCCTCGACCGTGATACCGGCCACCTGTTCGCCTGCTTCGGCCGTCTCGATGTCAAGAACCTGTTCGATGTTGTTGAAGACCTTGTGGAACGCCTCGACGTAGCGCTCCATCACTTCCAGTGGCTGGGCGAAGATCGGATAGGTCTCGGAGCAGATGACCGTCGGATGCGGAGGACGGAGCGCCCGCCGTGGGCGGGCGCTCCGATCATATCAGCGATGTTGCTCGCCGGCCTGCCACTAGTAGATGTAGTTGCCGTCGGGGTCTCCCCCTTGAGAGGGTGCGCACAGGCTGGTCGGGCCGGAGCTGTAGAGTCCGAAGATCTCACCATCCCTCACCTTCTCCAGCAGCCTCTGGCTGTTGATCCAGGAGGCGTGGCCATCCAGGTAGCCGATGTTTGACCCGCCCAAGTGTCGGGTGTACCGCTTGAGGAGCTCGCGGTCGTTGTAGAAGCTCCCGTCCTGCGGGGCATGGTAATACAGCCCGCAGTCCGCAGCCCAGAGCGCGCATATCTCCCAGTCAACCCAGGGGGTACACCAGATCATATCGCCGGCGCACTCGACGTTGCACAGGTCCGGATACGCGGTCAAGCCGGGGCCCATGGAGTCGACGAGCTGGCTTCCATCTCCGACGATCGCATAGTTGACAGGATCCTGGACCGCGGCGAGTTTGAGTCCCTGCGTCTCCCCCTGGTAGCTGTTGGTGGCAATGCTCTGGACGAAGGCCTTGTGGGCCGCGCCTTCCGTGCTGCCCACGAGCGCCGCCATCCTTTCCTGGGTCAAGGAGTCCGTGACCGTTCCGCCCCATCCATTGGGCCAACCGCGGTCGCACGGTCCGAAGTAGCCGAGGGGCGAATCGTCACCCCACTGACCCGCGCTGGCTACGAGGTAGCCAAACCAGTCGACCGGACCGATGATGAAGGTGGCCCCGCCCTCGATCTTGGCGCTCGGACAGGACCATACGTCTCGGTTCCTAGTATACTCGTCGAGGACCACAGGCCATTTCAGGTAGGGGTTGGCCACTGTGGCTATGGCGCAGTGGCCGTTGATCGTCCCGTTCCAGCTGTCCGTCCGTCGCCCGCTTGCAGGGATCATGTCGAAGTACGCCAGCACCTCTGCGCGGTGCTCCGACGGTGGGAGCGTATCGTTGTTGTCCGACAGGTACATCTGAATGGCCAGGGCGATATTCTTCACGTTCGACAGACACACCGCCTTGCGCGCCGATTCGCGCGCCCTTGCGAAGACCGGGAAGACCATTGCTGCCAGGATGCCGATGATTGCGATCACCACTAGCAGCTCAATCAGCGTGAATCCCTTCTGTCTCTGTGTCATCACTAGGTGTTCCACCTCCCTTGAGATCTCAGGCGACGACACGACTCAATCCAACGGAAGCCGACTGTCGGCTGGCTCGACCTTACCTCCTTTCCCGGGCGAAGTGCCTCATCACTCTGTTCCGACGCTAGACTATCGCTTGCGGACTTAGGAATGCGAGTTCGTCCCCTGTTCGCCGGGCGTCTGCAACAGCCCTGCGGCCTGAAGCTGCCCAGCAACCGTCATCCGCTTGTGCTGATTACCGCACACAGCGAGCACGCAGGACGCTCCGTTTCTGCAGGCCAAACTCGGCCCTAACGAGCGCCAACTCACCGATAGGCCAGAAATATAGTTTATCGGACGGCACTCGTTCTGTCAAGTCTAATTGCTCGATATACATTGATATTTCCGCGAATCTGTGCTATATAACACGTGATCGGTAGGAGTGCTATCCTTCGACGCGGAGGGGACGATGGCAGGACCCCAGGAGATTGGCGTACACCTGAAGAAGCTGCGGACTCGAGTCGGCTTGTCGCTGCGGGAGGTTGGCGATCGGTGTGGCATCGCGGCAAGCTATCTCTCGAACCTCGAGCGGGGCGGGAGTTCGCCGACGCTCGCCACCCTGACGAAGGTTCTCCACGCGTTGGGAAGCGATCTGGAGACGTTCTTCTCCAGCGCCGACGCAGCAGAGCTGGCAGGGCCCGTTTTCCGACGGAGCGACATGCGGGTAGCCTCCGACGCGAAGAGGCGCTACACCTTCGTTCTTCCGAGGCGGGAGGACGTCAAAGCCCAGATGCTCGACGAGTACATCATGCCGACAGAGAGCGCCTCGGAGTTCGAGAGTCTCGACTGCGACGTCGCCGGCATTCTCCTCTCTGGAACGCTCGAACTCGAGATCGAAGGGGACACTCCGCTGATCCTGTGCCCGGGCGACGCGTTCTACGTCCCGGAGAGAGCGAGCCACCGGGGGCGCTGCCTGGGCTCGGAACCGGCCCACCTCATCACCATCTACGTGCCCCCCAAGTACTGAGAGCGGGAATCGGAGTGCCGACTGCCCTTCCGGGAGGGTCTGGCGGCGGGACTCCACGGTTCTGCCGCGACAATAGCAAGGGAGAAGCGTCGTGTCGCCGATTACCCCGCGAGCTGTAGTGCTCGGCACGCTTAGTGTCGCGCTGCTTGCCGCGATCAACCCCCACCTTGCCTTTGTAGCCCGGACCTGGAGTGTGGGGGCCGGCTCGCTTCTCAACAGCGCTGTGTTCATTCTCTTTCTGCTCGTCGCCGCGAATGGCGTGCTCGCGCGCCTGCGGCCCAACAGCGCCCTCCACCGGAGCGAACTGCTCGTCGTCTACGGCATGGTCATCGTGTCGGTCGGCTTCCTTTTCGTGGGTGGCATGCCCTATATGGTGTCAGCCACCACGTTTCCCGTCTACATGGCGACGCCGGGAAACGACTGGGAGCATCTGATTTGGCCATATGTCCCGAGCTGGCTGAGCCTCGGAAGTTCGGAAGCCGTGGTCTGGTTCTGGGAGGGGAGTCCCGTCGGCGTGGGGGTGCCCTGGGGCGTCTGGCTTACTCCGCTGCTGAACTGGTTCTCCTTCACGCTCGCCCTGATGGCAGCGATGTTCTGCTTGGCCGCGCTGCTGAGCAGAGACTGGATTGAGCGTCAGCGGCTTGCCTTTCCCCTGGTGGAAGTGCCACTTTCTCTCACCGGACGGGACCCGTACCCCACCTTGCGCAGCAGCATCCTGAGCAATCGAATATTCTGGATCGGCTTTGCACTACCGTGTGCGCTGGAGTTACTGGGGTTCCTTCACCGACTGTATCCGAATGTGCCTTCGCCGACGCTCTGGAACATCCATGTCGGGCGTCACTTCGCTGGAATGGGCTTGCCGTGGAGTGCCCTGTCCGGCATGCGTCTGTCCCTGATTTTCCCGGTCATTGGGGTCACCTGCCTGCTCCCGAGCGAGGTATCGCTCAGTCTCTGGCTGTTCTACGTGCTCTATCTCGTCCAATTGCTGATCTGGGGCAGCTTCGGCATCGCAGCCGAAGGCGGCACCTCTTCCCTCTCGATCAACCCGGTGTCCTTCATCCACTACCAGGAGGCCGGCGGCTTCATCGCCCTGAGCCTGCTACTCGTCTACCAGGCCCGGAAGGGGTTCCGCGAGGCATGGCGGGGCCTGCTGGGTCGCGGTCCCGGCGCGCAGCAGTCGCCCTACGCGGTGCTTGCAGGTCGATGGGCTTTGCTGGGGTTCATGGTCGCTAATGGCTTCATGTTGTGGTGGGTCAGTCGTGCGGGCATGTCTTGGTGGTCCTTTGCCATCTTCATGTTAGTTTTCTACGCAGTTCTGATCGGCTGCTCCCGGCTTGTTTCCGCTGGCGGCGTGATGTTCGTAAGCCATGAGTTCACGCCCCGGGGTGTGGTTCTATCCACTATTGGCGCCAAGGTGATCGGCGCTCAGTCGCTGACAATGTATACGTACGTGTGGCTTTCTTATATGAGTGACGCTATGAGTCTGGCAATGCCGCAGATGGTCAACAGCTTCAAGCTGGTCGACCAGGCACGGGTGCGGGGAAGGCTTTTCACTCTAGCGGCCGCGCTGGCGGTGATCACCATGCTAGCTGTCGGGCTGCCAGCGCTTCTGGCGGTGATCTACCGGGACGGGGCGAGCGCCATCGGATTTGCCGGCGGATGGCCCTTCCGAATGTTCCCCAACTGGGCATTCGGGGATTTGGACGCTACCTTGAGGAATCCGCTGCCACCGGACAACTGGCTCCGAATCGCCATGCTCATAGGCGCTGCCATCACGGCCGGCTTAGTTTGGCTCAACACATCCTTCGTTTGGTGGCCGTTGAGCCCCATAGGGTTCTTGATCGCCAGCGCCTACGAGACCAATCGATCTCTGTGGCTCAACGTCTTGATTGCCTGGATGCTGACCACCCTTATCCGACGCTATGGCGGACTCCGGCTCGAGCGGCACCTGCGGCCGGCATTCCTAGGATTAGTGCTGGGATCCTACCTGCCTTCCGGGTTCCTCGCCATCGTCTCTGCCATCTTCGGCCTGACACAACCCATGGGCTAACGTGTGCCGTCTTTCTCACGCCACACTCTACCTTCCGCTCCTGCTTGCACCCTCTCGTGGGCCATCGCGCGGCGCTCGCGTGACCTGGTGCATCATCTGTTCACCAATGAGCAGGACTACCGGGCGCCGAGGCCGCGCCCTGCTGCGCCTGTCCAGCCCGGGCGTCTCGGGCAAGCCGCCGCCGCCCAAGGGCACGCCCGCCCTTCAGTTGTTGACAAGGGAGTGCGGTTTGGGTACAGTTGTGCGAGGAAGCTCTGGACGGCGAAGGCCGCGGGAGTTTCGGCAGGCTCAAATGGAATTCCCCCATTTGGGCTTCTTTTGTGGCTGGACCCGCACTCAGCGGGCCGCCACGGCGGTCGGCGAAGCCGACCTAGCCGTTCCCCCCTAATCCGACGTTGCCGCGTGCGCGCGGTGAGGAGAGAGTGGAGGGTATCGTGCCAGCAACAGTCGTGGTAGGCAGCCAGTGGGGAGATGAAGGGAAAGGTCGTGTGGTGGACCTGCTGGCGGCGGATGCAGACCTGGTAGTGCGCTATCAGGGTGGCAACAATGCCGGGCACACGGTGTGGATTGGCGAGCAGAAGTTCGCGGTGCACTTGATCCCGACGGGGATTCTGCGGGGGAAGCTGGGCCTGCTGGGGGCGGGGATGGTGCTGGACCTGGAGACGCTGATAGAGGAGGAGGCGGAGCTGAGCTCGCGGGGGATTCAGGTGGCTGGGAACATACGGATCAGCGAGAACGCGCACTTGATCTTGCAGTATCACAAGCTGATCGAGGCGGAGGAGGAGGAGAGGCGGGGGAAGCGGGCGATCGGGACGACGAGGCGGGGGATCGGGCCGGCGTATGAGGACAAGGCGGCCAGGCGGGGGATACGGATGGGCGATCTGAGAGATGGGGATACGCTGGCGGACAAGCTGGACGCGGTTGTGAGCTACAAGAACCTGCTGCTGAAGAACGTCTACAAGAGCCCGACGGTTGACCCGGACAGGATATACAATGATCTGCGGGTGATGTGGGATCACTTCGGCGAGGCGGTGTGTGACACGTCGCTGATCGTGCGGGATGCGCTGGAGAGGGGACAGAAGGTGCTGTTCGAGGGGGCGCACGGGACGATGCTGGACATAGACTGGGGGACGTATCCGTATGTGACGAGCTCCAACCCGCTGGCGGGGGAGGTGTCGGCGGGGATCGGGCTCAGCCCGAAGCTGATCGGCCGGGTTGTGGGGACGGCGAAGGCATATACGACGCGGGTGGGGGCGGGGCCGTTTCCGACGGAGATGGAGGAGGAGATCGCGGCGTCGATGCGCGATCCCGGGGGGGAGTTCGGGAGCACGACGGGGCGGGCGCGCCGGATCGGGTGGTTCGATGCGATGGTGGTGAGGAAGTCGGCGCGGCTGAACGGGATGGACTCGCTGGCGATCACGCACCTGGATGAGCTGGGGCAGTTCGAGGAGATACCGGTGTGTGTTGGATACCGGTGTGACGGGGAGGCCGTGTCGGAGTTCCCGAACCAGATCGAGGAGCTGGCGAGATGCGAGCCGGTGTACGAGAAGGTGGCTGGCTGGAGGACCGACATATCGGAGGTGACGCGGTTTGCTGATCTGCCGGAGAAGGCGCAGGGGTATGTGAGGCGGATTGAGGAGCTGGTGGGGGCGCCGGTTTCGCACGTCCTGGTGGGCAGGCAGCGTGGTCAGGACATCGTCCTCTAGCTTTGCCGCGGGCCAGCCGGCCGCGCGGCTGCCGCTGGTGGTGCGGCAGTTGAACGGGAGGTATGGGCGGCCGTCGCACGGGCGGCGAGGGGACCCACTGGACAGCTTGATCGCGACGGTATTGTCGCAGAACACCACGGATGTGAACTCGGGGCGGGCGTTCGCCAGGTTGAAGGAGCGGTTTCCGACGTGGGATGAGGCCCTGGCGGCGCGCCCGCGGGCGATTGCGGCGGCCATCCGGCCGGGGGGGCTGGGGGAGATAAAGTCGCGACGGATCAAGCGGATTCTGAGGGAGATCGAGGAGGATCGAGGAGGGCTCGACCTCGGTTTCCTCCGGCGGTGGCGGGCAGGGAAGGCGGGGGAGTATCTGCGTGGGCTGCCGGGGGTGGGGCCGAAGACGGCGGCATGCGTGGTGCTGTTCTCGTTGGGGAAGGCGGCGTTTCCAGTGGATACGCACGTGCTGCGGGTGTCGAAGCGGCTGGGGGTTCTGCCGCCAAGCACGACGATGGAGCAGGCGCACGAGGTCTACGGGGCGCTGCTCGATTCGGGGGAGGGGGCGCGGTGGGACCGAAAGGCGATGCTGGAGCTGCACTTGGGATTGGTGCGGCATGGGCGGGAGGTGTGTCACCCGCGGCGGCCGGAGTGTGAGGGGTGCGCGCTGTCGGAGCTGTGTCCGCGGATTGGGGTGGCGGCAGCGGCTGGGAGGAGGCGACGATGACGCTGAAGCGGGCGCGGGAGCTGCTGGAGAGCATTCGGGGGAAGCGGGTGCTTTTGGTGGGGGACCTGATGATGGACGAGTGGGTGATTGCGAGCGTGAAGCGGATTTCCCCGGAGGCTCCGATTCCAGTGGTTGCAATGCCGCTCACGCAGCAGGCGAGAACGCATAAGCCCGGCGGGGCGGGGAATGTTGCGGCGATTCTGCTGGGGTTGGGGGCGCGGGTGCGGGTGTTGGGGGTGGTGGGGGAGGATGAGTTGGGGGAGCGGCTGCTGGCGGACTTGGGCGGCCGGGGCGCGGATGTTTCGGGTGTGTTGCGCGATTCATCCCGGCCGACGAGCCACAAGATGCGGATCCTGGCGGGGCGACAGCAACTTCTGCGAGTGGACACGGAGAGCACGGAGCCGCTGGCGGAGGGGTTGGCGGTGCGCGTGCGCGAGGAGCTGCGGGCCGGGCTGTCGGAGGCGGAGGTGGTGCTGGCGGCCGACTATGCGAAGGGAGTGCTGTCGGAGGTGTCGCTGCCGGGGGAACTGATTGGGGAAGCGCGAGCGAGAGGCGTGCCGCTGTGCGCGGACCCGAAGCCGGAGAACATCGACCTGTTCCGCGGCGCCTCGCTGGTGAGCCCGAACGAAGCGGAGGCGCTGCAGGCGATCGGGCCCGCGAATTCGCAGGCGACCAACGGCGGCAGCTCGGGCGCGGCCGGCGATGACATCGGTTCATTGCCGGACGATCTGCCTCTGGAGGTGGCGCGTGCGGGGCGGCTGCTGCGGGAGCGGTTGGAGGCGGAGGCGGTCTTCGTGACGATGGGCGACGCGGGCATCGCGGTGTTCCCGCGTGAGGGCGCGACTGTGCTGATACCGGCGAGGCGATTCACGCCGCCGGGCGAGGGGGGCGCTCTCGGAGCGACCGTAGTGGGGGACAGCACGGGGTGCGGCGACGCGGTAAGTGCGACCGCGGCGCTGACGGTGGCTGCGGGGAGCAGCTACCAGGAGGCGGCAGAACTCGCGAACGCAGCTGGAGGCGTGGTCTCGCGGTACGTTGGCGTGTACAGCCCGCCTCCGGCAGAGATCGCCGCGGCCTTCAACCCCGGCTCCGCGCGCAATCGTCAGCGATAGAAGTGATGCGTCTTGGCGTGCACGTTCCGGTGAGCGGCGGCCTGCTCCGGGCAGCACGACGGGCCCACTCGTTGGGGTGCGAGTGCATCCAGATCTTTGCGCGGAACCCGCGGGGATGGCGGGCCCGTTCGCTGCCGGAGCATGAGGTGGCGGGCTTCCGGGAGCTTCTCGACCGTCACGGTATCCAACTCCTCGCAGTCCATGCCTGCTACCTGGCCAACTTCGCCACACCGGACCGCGCGCTGCGGGAGCGCTCACTGCGCGCGGTTGCCGATGATATGGCGCGGGGAGCGCGGCTGGGGGCGAGCTTCGTTGTGGTGCACCCGGGGCACCATATGGGCGAGGGGACGGCGGCGGGGCTGCGCAAGCTGGCGTCAGGCGTTCGCTCGCTGCTGGCCGGCGCGCCGGATGAGATGGAGCTGCTGCTGGAGTACTCGGCGGGCCGAGGGAGCGAGCTGGGAGGGCAGTGGGAGGAGTTCGTCCACCTGTTCGATCTGCTGGGGGGAGAGCCGAGGGTG
>JAUVSA010000117.1 GCA_030597345.1 Bacillota bacterium | reverse complement strand
GGCTGGCAGGCTCACCCACCACCAACCCGCTGAGAAACCCCGCCCCCCCAACCCTGATCCGGAGCTGATACTCACCCGGCCTGGTTGCCCGCAGCCGCCAGTCCACCTCCCCCATTGCCGGCATGCGCAGGGCCGGCGTCTCGATCTCGATCCCCGGAGGGGCCGTAAGCGACACCTGGTCCAGACTTGCGCCTGCCTCGCGCAGCTTGAGCGCAAGGATGGTGGACTCGCCCTCCCGGAGCGGTCGATGGCCGTAGCGGAGGTCCATTTGCACCAATAAGACGAGCACCGCGGGCATCATGAAGATCAAGGGGACGAGGGCATGCCCGAGATAGCGGAGGTTGTCCTTCGCCAGGCGGCCCTGCGCGCGCAGGACCACGCGCAGCTCATCACGATAGAGGAGGACCTCCAGTAGGTGGGACAGGATGAGGGCCTTCGCTGCTCGGATGCCGCGCTGGTTGGAGGTGCGGCGGAAGACGAGGAGGAGCACGAAGCCGGTGAGCAGAGAGATGAACACCATGCCCGCCCACGGCGACGAGCCGAAGGGCGCGAAGAGCAGGTCGAAGGCCCGAGTCACAACTGCGTTGAAGATCCCCATGACAGCTCCGCTAGTCGATGTATCCAAGCCCTTGCAGCCGCTTCTTCACCTCTTCCTCGGAGTCCGCCTCCTCAATCGCGGCGGCCGCCCTTTCGAGGGTATGGCGGATAAACTCTTCAGTCGAGGAATAGCCGGCGGCCTCGGCACAGCGCTTCAGCCGCTCGTAGAGGTCTCGGTCGAGCTTCAGCTTGGGTCCGAACATGAGTCCTCCCTCACCAGATGGGTTTCCCGGACATGTCGTCCGAGGCCGGCAGGCCGAACTCGGCCAGGACGCTGGCGGTAACGTCAGGCAGTGCCGGGTGCGAGGCGCGCATCGGCCTGGTGGCAAGCAAGATTCCCGGCACGACGGAGCGATCAATGCAGTGGTCGCCGCTCCACTTCTCTCGATTCTCCTCCACCGTCGCCTCCGCAAACGAGCCCCCTGCGGAACTGCTACTGCAGCGATACCCGCGCGCGTAGCCGACTATGAGATCAGGCGCGCGATCCGGCAGGAGGGCCGAGTAGATCTCGTCGGAGAAGTAGACGTTCTTCACGATGCGGGCCCCCGTTTCCGGGTCACGCGCGCCCAGGAGCTGGTCCGCGAGACGCCGCGCGACGGCCCGGCGATCCTCGGGCGCCACCGTGCCCTGCCCCTCTCGGCCCTTGAGATTGAGGTAGAGGCCGTTGAGCCCGACGCCGTAGGCTGTCGTTTGATCCCACCTGACACTGAGGCCCGGCTTGGGACCTTCGCGTCTGAAGCGCGCCGGGAGGAGATAGCCATTCTCGGCGAGCCAAGTGTTCAGATGGAATTTCCGGTAGTAAGGAGCAAATCCGTCATCGGAGAGAACGATAAGTGTCGTGTGGGAATCGGCGGCCTCCAAGGCCCGCCCCACTAGCTCGTCGCTCACCCGGTAGCAGTCCTCGAAAGCCGCGGCGCACTCCCGCGACAGGGCGGGGTCGTGGGCGGGATGGGTCGGATCCCATGCGCGCCAGAATATGTGCTGGTTGCGGTCGCTCGTCCCGAAGTAGTAGAACAGGAGTCCGCGCTGGAACTCGTTCAGCGCGGACTCGTACATGCGGCGCGCCTCGTCCATCACGGAGGCGGACTGCTGCAGATACTCGTCATCGTCGAGTACGCCCTCAGCGAGGGCCTTCGTGTCCTCGGGCAGGCCGATTGTGTGGAAGCGTCCGAGGCGCTCGGCCAACTGCCGCGCAAAGCCGTGCGGGGCGTCTATGGGCAGGGCCGGGTCCACGGGATCGAAGTTGAGCGGCGTGACATAAAGCTTGAAGTGAGGGGAGATCTCCTGGAGATAGAAGCGGCAGATGCAGCCCCTGCTGTGGGTGCCGGGAACGAGCACGAACCTGACCGGCACCCAACCGCTCCACTCTCGCTCACGCAGCAGGATCTCTTGGCCCTGGATCACAAGCTTGGCCACCCGGTGGCCCCGGTCCACCAACACCTCGAAGTCCACGGCCAGTGTCGGCCTGTCCCGGTGCAGCGAGTTGGGCGGGCCGGTGAGGCGGGCCCTTACCCTCCCGCCGGACACTGCAACACGCTGAACGCGGCCCTCGCGCGCCGCCTCGGCCGATGGGACCGGCCCCTCCGTGTAGTAGGAGTAGACGCCGTTGGTGCCGCGGAAGTCGGGGGTTCCCAATCCGGAAAGCTGCTTGGCCCCCGTGTCCTCCGGGGGGAAGTTAGAGGGCATCCGGTAGATCTGGCAGGGAATGCCCCGTTCGCCAAGAATGTCCCAGAAGGTGCGGCCCCGGCGCTGGAGCTCGACCTTGGAGCTGGTTAGGGGCACTCGCCAGGGGCCCACGGGAATCGTCCACTCTGGCGGTGCCGTGCGGACGGTGGATGGAAGCAATTCGTAAGTCTCGGGGTCGCGATGCACGAAGTCGTGGATGCCGTGTTGGCCGGGGTCTTGCCCGGTGGTGGGGGTCGCCCAGGCGGCGGGGCTCTGGGGCGGCACGGTGCTGGTGAGGGCGCGGAATCCACCCAGCTCTCGCAGCCGGCTCATATGCGGGAGGCTGCCCTCGGCCATCATGCGAGACACGATGCCGGAATCGAGGCCGTCCAGCCCGAGGATGATGACCTTTCTCTCTCCCGCAAGGGGAGAGAGGAGCTTCTGCCCGCATGAGGAAAGGGCGCCGACGTCCAAGAGGGCGAGCGTTCCGAGCGCGGCGAGCTTCTTCAGGGTTCTCCGCTTTGCAGGATCGCGAGGTGTGCTCGCCTCCGATTGCTTCGGCCGAGCGCTGTCGTCCGAGATGGGATCACTCATCTCCGTGCCCACAGGCCGAGAGAGCCGGAATGCTGGGGGCCTCCTCACGATGCGGATTCTTCCGCCCGGTCCAGGGGCTGACCGAACTCGGCCATCGCCAAGGCCGCTACGTCTGAGAGGGCAGGAGTCTTGTCTTCGATGGGCCTGTTGGAGAGCAGTATGCCGGGCACCAGCGAGCGGTCGATGCAGTGGTCGCCGCTCCACTTGTCGTGGTTCTCCTCGGTCAGGTAGTCGGTCAGCTCGCCGAGCACGGACTCGTCAGCACAGCGGTACCCCCGCGCGTACCCGATGACGAGATCCGGCGCATGCTCCTGCGTGTCCGGCGAGTAGACCTCCTCCGCGAGGTAGACATTGTCGATGACGCGGTCTCCGGTCTCGGGGTCGCGCACCCGCCGCAGCTCATCGGCGAGGTGTCGGGCCAGCGCCTGTCGCTCCTCGGGGTTCACTGCACCGTAGCGCTCTCTGCCCCGGAGGTTGAGGTAGAGGGCGTTGAAGCCGATCCCATATGCGAGCGTATTGGTCCAGTCTGCGCGGGAGAAGATGTCTGCTCCCGACTCTTGAATGCCGGCTCCCATGAGGTAGCCGTTTGCGGCCAGCCATGTGTTGAGGTTGAAGCTCCGATAGTACGGGGCGAAGCCGTGGTCCGACAGCACGAACAAGGTCGTATCCTTGTCGCAGGCCGCCATTGCCTGCCCAACGAGCTCGTCTGAAGTGCGGTCGCAGTCCTCGATCACGCGGCCGAAGTCACGCGCCAGCTTGCGGTCGTATCCCGGGTGACGCTCGTCCATGGCGCGCCAGAACATATGCTGTGTTCGGTCGCTCGTCGCGAAGTAGTAGAAGAGTAGGCCGCGCTGGAAGTCGTTGAGAACCGACTCATACATGCTGCGCACTTCGCCCATGGCGATGCCGGACTGCTGGAGATACTCCGCGTCGTCCAGGATCCCGTGGCGCAGGGCTTTCACGTCGTGCGGGAATCCCTGGGTGTAGAAGCGCCCGAACTTCTCGGCCAGCTCGCTCGCGAATCCCGCCGGCGCGGTGATTGGGAGCGCCGGGTCCAGCGGATCCACGTTGATGGGGGTCGCGTACAGCTTCAGGTGCGGGGAGACCTGCTTCAGGTAGAAGCGACACATACCGCTGATGTGTTTCACGTGAGGAATCATCTCAAAGCGGAGCGGCACCCAATCGCTCCATTCGCCCTCACGCAGGAGCACCTCGCGGCCCTGGACGACGATCTTGGCGAGGCGGTGGCCCCGATCAACCCTTATTTCGAACTCAACGGACGTGTCCGGGCTGTCCTTCCGGAGCGTGTTCTGCGGACCCAGCAGGCGGGCGCGGACCCGGCCGTCGGAGACCTTCACCTCGTGCACCGCGCCGCCAGACATGTCCTCCGCTCCTTTGGGTGGCGCCTCGGTGTAGAAGGAGAACTGGCCGTAAGTGCCCAGCAGGTCGGGCGCGCCGAGGCCGGCTAGCTGCTTGACGCCGGTATCCTGTGGAGGGAAGTTCGAGGGAACGCGATAGATGCTCGCCGGCACGCCCTGCTCGGCGAGTACGTCCCAGAAAGCACGCCCGCGGCGCAGCAGCTCAACTTTCCCCCGGGAGATCGGAAACTTCCACTGGCCGACCGAGAGCGTCCGCTGCGGCTCCTCGGTCCGGGCGATAGAGAGATAGGGAAGATAAGTCGTCGGGTCGCGCTGGATGAAGTCATAGATGCCATGTCCGCCCGGGTCCCTCCCCGTGATGAAGGTGGCCCAGGCGACAGGGCTCTGGGGCGGAATGCTGCTGGTGAGAGCACGGAATCCGCCGAGCTCTCTCAGGCGGCTCATGTTCGGGAGCTTGCCTCGATCCATCAGGCGGGAAACATACCGCGAGCCAAGCCCGTCCAGGCCCAGCACGATGACTTTTCGCTCTCGCAGCATGGGAGAGACGATGCTGCGCCCACAGGAGGAAAGGGCGCCGACATCGACCAGCGCGAGCAGGCCGAGGGCGGCGAGCTTCTTCAGCGTCGCTCGCTTCGCGGGATCGGCGGCCCGTTGCTGATCTGTGTTCCTGCACCGCGCCTTTGCGTCAGGCGGGACCCTAGCCATCGGACACTGTCTCCGTCTCATCGCCCGCCAGGAGCGAGCTGCCCTGCATGTATGCCGGCGGAGCGACACCGAAAATGGAGAGCACCGTGGGGGCAATATCCGTGATGTGGGCGCCGGAAGCGGCCAGCGGCATAGAGGAGAAGAGCACGCCCGGTACGTGGCGCGGGTCGAGGCAGTGATCGCCACTCCACCGCTTCGTGTTGTCTGCGATCACCGGGCCGGATGCCTTTCCCTGCGCGGCATCCCACGAGGCGCGGTATCCAGGGGCGTATCCTATCGTGAAGTCGGGGCCGATCTCGGCGTACGGTCCCTGGTTGACGGCCGCGGTGTCGAAGACGCGGTCGATGGCGGTGGCTCCCTTTTCTTCGTCGCGCAGGCCGGCGAGCCTACCGATCAACTCGCGCTTCAGCCCATCGACTTCGTCGGGATGAACTATCCCCTGGGCCTCACGGCCCTGCACGTTGAGGTAGAGGCCGCCGAGGCCGATGGCGTAGGCGCGGGTTTGCTGCCAGTCCACGTCCCGCAGCCACTCGGCCTCCCCTGAGGCGCCCTCCTTCAGACCCAGGTACCCCTCCCGGAGGAGCCACGCGTTCAGGTTGACGCCCCGCCGGAACGACTGGAAGCCGTGGTCCGACATCACGAAGAGTACGTCCCGCTCGCCCAGCTCGGCCATGAGCTTCCCGACCACCTCATCGGCCTGCTCGTAGGAGGCTTCCACCGCCTCGCGGAACCGGCTCGGGTCTTCCTCGAGGGGACCCGGATGATCGTCCTCGCGATAGCGCCAGAACATGTGCTGCACTCGGTCGGTGGTATC
This sequence comes from Bacillota bacterium, assembly GCA_030597345.1. Classification (GTDB taxonomy): domain Bacteria; phylum Armatimonadota; class Hebobacteria; order Hebobacterales; family Hebobacteraceae; genus JAUVSA01. The sequence continues at coordinate 999 of JAUVSA010000117.1, read as the reverse complement.
GAAGACACAGACGAGACACCCATGTCGCATGTTCGCAAGGGAGTTGAAGAGCATGCGCTCTCGCTCCTCGAACAAGAGCCGGCATTGCTCCAGGAAGGCACCATCGTCCAGGACTCCTTCGTTGAGGGCCCAGGTATCCTCGGCCAGCCCGAGCGTCGCGTACCGCCCAAGGCGCTTGGACAGGTATATCGCGTAGGCAGCGGGATGAGACACCGGCAGTGCCGGGCGTTCGGGGTCGATGTTGATGGGCGAGACGTAGAGTTCCACCTCGGGCGAGAGCTGCTTGAGGTAGAACCGGCAGATGCCCGCTGCACGCATGCCTGCCCCCATGCGGAAGCCAACTGGGACCCATTCGGAGTATTCTCCTTGGCGGAGCCCGATGCGCTGACCGTCGATCTCCAAGCGCGCGGCGCCGTCGCCGTTGGGGATGAGTCGGAACGCGGCCTCGGCCGGCTCGCCATCCGGCGATCCGGGACGGGGCGGACCTGGCAGTGAGCCCCGCAGCACGCCATTGCTGCCCGTCAGAGGGAGCCGCAGACCGCCGATATGTTCTGTGTCTGACTCCGCCGCGGTGCTGAAGAAGGTGAAGGACCCCTGAGTTCCCCGCAGATCCGGAACGCACATGCCGGACAGGAGAAGGCCGGAGAAGCGCTCCGGCGGGAACGTGATGGGCACGCGAAGCACGGTGGAGAAGATGCCGTGCTCCCCAAGCACCGACCAGAAGGGCTTGCTGCGGCGAAGCTGGCGAAGTGTGGGCCGGCTCAGCGGGAGCTGTAGCTTGCCCAAGCGCAGCATGCGCCTCGGGGGACGGATCTGGGCGGAAGACAGGTTGGGCAGGTACGTCCGTGGATCCCGGGGCAGGAAGTCGAAGATCCCATGGCGGCCAGGCCCTGCGCCAGTCATGAAGGAAGACCAGGCGACCGGAGACATGGCCGGGCAGGTAGTTCCGAGGCGAGTGTAGGTGCCGGCCCCGCGCAGCTTGGCGAGGTTAGGAAGGCG
>JAUVSA010000228.1 GCA_030597345.1 Bacillota bacterium | reverse complement strand
GCCGGGCGATCTGGCATCTGCACCGAGTGCTCTGGGGATATGGCGCGAGCCCTTGCCTCGTCTTCGCCTGGATGGCCCTTCTGGTGCTCGTGTTCGGGCTGGTGGTCTTCCCTGTGATTGGCATCAACGTCTCCGCCTCGGGGGCGGCTGTGAGTCACAGCGTCGTTGACGGCCTTGCTCTGAGCCTGATCACGTTCTCCACCCTCGGCTACGGCAATACCTATCCGGCCTCCCGGTTCGGACAGATGCTGGCCGGCTTCGAAGCCATGTTCGCCATGGTGCTGGTGGCTATGTTCGTGGTGAGCCTGACGCGCAAGTATGTAAGGGGATAGCAACCAACGAGAGCGCAACAGGTACGCAAGAGGATAGCAGCCAACGAGAGCCCAACAGGTACGTAACGAGGATAGCAGCCAACGAGAGCCCAACAGGTACGTAAGAGGATAGCAGGCAATGGGAAGCGCAGAATGAAGAGAATCCTGGTGATAGATGATGAGCCCGCTGTCGCCCACATGATCTCGGCTTCGCTCCGGGCGGCCGGCGTGCAGCACACTATCGACTATTGCAGCGACGGCGCCGAGGGCCGCAAGAAGGCCACCCAGGACCAGTACGATCTCATCACCCTCGACCGCAGCATGCCTTTCATGGGCGGCGCCGAGGCGCTGAAGGAGATCAAGCGGAACGCGAAGTCGGCTTCCATCCCCGTGGTCATGATCACCGCCCAGAACGACCCCGAGTTTCACAAGCAGGCGATGGAGCTGGGGGCGGCCGCGCTGGTCACCAAGCCTTTTCGTCCCCAGGAACTCGCAGATATCCTGCGCCAGGTCCTTGCAGGGGGCAACATCGAGCCACCTGATAGCAAGAACTGAGACCCGGGCGCCCCAGCACCAGAAGACACGGACCCCCGCCTGTCGGCAGGGGTCGTCATCCATTTCTATGCGCCCGCTGCGAGTCTCAGAACAAGCCCCCGAGCGGGCCGTCCGGGATCTCGTCGATCACATCCGACGACGGCGCGACTTGCAGCCGTCCGCCCTACTCTTCCTGGTAGTTCGCCGCGTCCTCGTCGTCGGACTCGTCCTCGGGTTTTTCATCCGGGCGGCCGCTTCGCGCCAGCTCCGCGATGCGGTCGGCCGTGGTGGCGTAGACTTCGCGGGCTTTGCGGCCGTCGTGCGGGCCGACGTAGCCACGCTCCTCCATCATGTCTATCATGCGGGCGGCGCGGGTGTACCCGAGCTTGAACTTCCGCTGGAGCATCGAGGCGGAGGCGTGCCTGGTCGCCAGCACGAAGTCAAGTGCCTTCTCGAACATCGGATCATCGACCCCGTCCGTCGCGCCGGGGAGCAGGACCGCTCCCGCACTCTCCAGCGCGCCCTTCGCGTAGCGCGGCTTCGCCTGCTCCTTCAGGGAGTCCACCAGCGCGTTGATGTCCCGCTCGCCGATGTAGGCCCCCTGAATCCGCACCGGCTTACCGGTAACGGCATCGAGCGGCAGGTAGAGCATGTCTCCCGAGCCCACGAGGCGTTCCGCGCCGTTGACGTCGAGGATCGTGCGCGAATCGACCTGGGAGGCGACCGCGAAGGCAATGCGGGAGGCGATGTTGGCCTTGATCGTGCCCGTGATGACGTTGACCGAAGGCCGCTGGGTGGCGACCACCAGGTGGATGCCGGTCGCCCGGGCGAGCTGGGCCAGCCGGCAGATGGAGGTTTCGAACTCGGTCGCGGCCTGCATCATCAGGTCTGCCAGCTCGTCGATCACGATCACCACGAAGTAGAACGGCTCCATATCCGCGTCGGTCTTCGCCCGCGCGTTCCACCCCTTGATGTTCCGCACACCCATGTCGGCGAACTGAGAGTAGCGCAGCTCCATCTCCCGGATCGCCCACCGCAGCAACCCGGCCGACTCCTTGGCATCGTGTGCCACCGGCGCGGCGAGGTGAGGGATGGTCTGGAACAGGCTCAGCTCCACCCGCTTGGGATCGATCAGCAGAAACTTGACCTCGTCCGGCCGCGCTCGAAACAGGATCGACGCGATCATCGAGTTGAGGCAGACGCTTTTGCCCGAGTTCGTGGCGCCGGCGATTAGAAGGTGGGGCATGGTCGCAAGGTCGGCCATCATGGGGTGCCCGGAGATGTCCCGCCCCAGCGCGAAGGCGATCTTGGAGGTTGTCCGCTGGGCCGTCTTGGATTCCAGGATCTCCCGCAGGTGGACGAAGGTCACCTCCGGGTTCGGCACTTCGACCCCGATCACTCCCTTGCCCGGCACCGGTGCTTCGACTCTGACGGCCAGCGCCTTGAGCGCGTAGGCGAGGTCGTCCGCGAGGCTGGTCACTTTGCCGACCCTTACCCCCGGGGGCAGCATGACCTCGTAGCGTGTGACCCGCGGGCCGCGCTCGACGTCCACCACTCGAGCATCGATGCCATAGCTGGTGAGGGCCGTTTCCAGGACTTCGGCGCTCGCCAGTGCCTCTCGCTCCGCTTCCTTGGAGGAAGGCGCCTCCGAAAGCACGTCCAGCCGGGGAAGCTGGTAGTCGGCATACTCGTCGCTCCTGGGAATGGCGTCGCTTTCACCATCCTCATCCGTCTCGGTCTCGAGGAGCTGGAGGCGGGGCTGGGCTTCCTGCTCGACCTCGGGGGGCGGCTCGTCTGCGGTCGGCCCAGGCGGCGCTGCCTTCGGCGGTTCGATCTTGCGGCGCGGGCGTTTCTTCGGCTGCGGGAGGGCGGGTCGCGGGCGGCGCAAGCTGGGCAGGCGGATTCCACTCAGGGATGTCCCAACGGCCCTGGCGAGGCGACTCGTCACCCACGCGCCAGCCGCGAGTATCCTGATGAGAGGCGTGTCGCTGATGTAGCCGATGGCGCAAAAGGCCGCGAGGCACAAGATAAGGGTTCCGACGGCTCGTCCGAAGAGCGGGCGCAGGGGCTCCGCGAGCAGCACGCCGAGAAGGCCTCCCTGCGTGGAGGCGAACTCGCGCCCGAGGATGCCGACCCCCGAGGTGGTGAGCTCCCAGATGCCGAGCAAGATCCAGAGGAGAATGCCGAAGCCGGCGAGGAGGCGGCCGAACTCGACGCGCTCCCAGCGCAGCACCATCACGGCTCCCAGGACGGCCGCGGCGAGGGCGACGAGAGTGGCGCCGACCTTGCCGACGAGAAAGGCAAGCGCGTAGTAGAGCATGGGAGCGACAAGGCCGGAGCTGCGTCCTACGCCGATGATGAGCAGCAGGCCGAGGGTGAAGAGGCAAAGGCCGACGATCTCATAGCGGAGGCGCCGGCGGTGCGGCCCCACGGGAAGGGGAGCGACGCGGCGCGGCGTGCTGGAGGGTCGGGCCGCCCCTGGCTGCGAGCGATCTCTCATTGCGTTTGACCTCTGTCTGGTGCAGATAAGACTGGTTGCGGCCGGGTCATATACGACCAGGTCATATACGACCGGGCCATATACGAGACAACAATCGCCCGCGAGAAGGGGGCCACCCGCGGATGGGCGCAGCCGGCAGGCACCGGGCTGGACCGACAGTGCAAGATACCACGTCTGGCTGAAAGAGGCCAAGGCGGGCGGGGTCGCACGGAGTGTTCCTCGGCGGCTTCCGTGAGGCAGAGGTGGGGGAATGAGAGAACAGGGGGAGTCTGGCTGTCCTCAGTCCTTCTCCATCACGAACTTGTCCACTTCGAGTCCCGTCCCATAGTCGAGGACGCGCCGCTCGTAGCCGTCGTCTCGTCGAGGCCGGGTGGCGCCACCCCAGCGAAGCGTCCTCTTCGGTTGCCAGGGGCGGCGCTCCCAGACGGGACCGCGAAATGGGTCGCGGGTGCGGCCCATCCAGTCCAGGATGGCCGCGTGGAGCCGATCCCTGATCTCAGCATGGGCGTCTGAGTCGATGAGATTCGTCATCTCCTGTGGATCTTGCTGGAGGTCGTATAGCTCGTCTGTCGAGAGCAGGTTTATCACCAGCTTGTAGCGGCCGTCGTACGCGCAGCGAATAAGCTGTAACCCGCCCCAACTGTCGTGATCCACCTCGTAG
>JAUVSA010000213.1 GCA_030597345.1 Bacillota bacterium | reverse complement strand
GTTGAGGCAGCAGCCAAAGCGTCCCATACTCTGCCCCCAGCGCCTGGTTCAGAATCCCGAGCAGCTCCTCCCGCTTGCTTGCCATGCCCCGTCTCCTCTGCACCATCTGTTGCCCCATTCTACTCCGCGGCTCGACGATCCCTTGTCGCCACCCTCGCCATACCCCCTGCAGCCATCTCTCTTTTCGCATCGGCCGCCAGGAACTTCATCCATCCAAATAGAATCCTGCTCCAAGCATTGCGGCCGCGCCGCACAAATCCGCCATATGAGAGGCCATCATGACCACCCCTGCGCGCTTCGCGCTCCTGACTGCAATCCTCGGCTCAGCAGTCCTCCTCGCCGGCTGCCCCGGAATGCCCGGAGTTCCCGGCGGCGGCGGCGGCGGACAGCAGAGCATGCCGCCCGGCGTCCTCCCCCCCCCTGGTATGGAGAGCGGAGGCGCACGCACCCTCATGGGCACCACCATCATAGCGCCTGACAGTGCTTTCCTTCTCGTCAGGCACGCCCCCCCGGGGTCCGACGCGGAGCCCCCGTGGCGCTCCTGCCGACGCATCATTGTCCTCAGTGACTGTGTCTTGATCGAGGGGGTGAACTACGATCTTCGAGCCGAGGGCGTAGAGAAGGACTTCAACGAAGTCGTCCAGTTCTCCGACATCGAAAGCTTCGCCTGGAAATACGAAGCAAAGCCCGCTCCGCCCGCTGAGGCGGAATCATCTGCCGAAGAGAGCGACAGCGGAAAAAGCGAGTAGCCGACGCCGCGCGTCAGTGACGACGCTCCGGGAGCGCGCCCTGCTCAGGGCGCGCTCTCTTCTTCCGCTCCCTCTTCCCCCTCCGGGTAGAGGCGGCTGATCTCCTGCTCCACCACCGCGATCACATCCTCCGAGTTGTAGGTTGACCGCTCCTCATTGGGCATGTGGCTGAGCACCACCTTACGCGCGCCCTCCTCCCCCTCCAGCGTGAACTTCATGCGGTTGTTGACTAGAACAGTCGCGCAGTTGACCCCTTCCCGGCGCATCTCCCGTCGCGCCCGGGGTCCTCGCGCCATATCGAAGAGCTGCACCCTCACCCGCTCCGGCTCTCGCGCTGCCAGATCATTCAGCAGCTCAACGGTCTTCTGATGGCAGGCCGGCCTCAGCGGCGCGAACATCTTCACCAACACCTTCGCCTCCGGTGAGCCGAGATCGACCACCGCCCCTTCCCCGGGATTCACCATCTCTCCCCTACCCACTATCGCCATCGCCTCCGTAGTCCACTCATCCCCGCCGGCCTCTGCCGGCCTGCGCAGCGTTACGCTTACTTCGCGGCCCACTCTCGGCATCAGCCCAGCCTGCAGAGCCTCCGCCACATGATACCGCACGTTCAGCACCTGCCCGGCCTCTAGCGTGCTATCCTCTGCCGCCGTACGGTCCACTCGCAGCTCGACCCGGTACCACACCACCTCTTCCTCAGTGTACATCTTCTGCGATGCCAATACCGTCCCCACCACCATCTCCTCCAGGTACATGACGGCCGCCTCCGCCGCCTTTGCCTCTGCCGTCCCCACCACCGTCTCCTCCACGTACATGGCGGCCGCATCCGCTGCCTTTGCTTCTGCCGTCCTCGACCCACCCGGCACTATCGCGACAGCTAGCCCTGCGACCACGATCACTGCCATCACCCAACGCTTCATCTTTGATGTCCTCCTCATATCCCAAATGGTACCAGTCCCTCTGTGACCCGGTCAACGCTTCGCCACCCGGCGCACCCCGACCTGCCTTCGCGCCCATCGTCGCCCCTATCGTGCCGCTCCTGCCCGCTCCCGCCGCGCCAGTTTCGGCAGCAATCCCCCCTCCTCCACATATCGCTTGATCCCGTTCAGTATTCCCTGTGCCGCCCGCTCCCGAAACTCACGCGTCGCCAGCTTCGCTTCATCCTCCGGATGGCTCAGATACCCCACCTCGACCAGCACCGACGGCATCTCCGTGGCGCGCAGTACGATGATCGACTTCGGATGCCTCAGAACACCCCCATCTGGCAGCCCGCACGCCCGCACCAACTCCTTCTGCATCGCCCACGCAAAGGCGGCGCTGTCCTCCTTTCGGTAGTAGGTCTCCGTACCCCGGCGCTCCTCAGAATTCCTCGCCCGCGCATTAGCGTGCACCGACACGAATAGGTCGGCCTCCATCTTGTTCGCCATCTCACACCGCGCCAGCAGCTCCCGCCGCTGTTGCACCCGATTCCCGCGGCTCCACGGCCGCACCGGGTTGTCATCTACGCGCGTCAGCCGCACCTTCACCCCCATCCCTTGCAGCAGCTCGTATACCCGCCGCGCGATCGCCAGGTTCACCTCCTTCTCCTCCAGCCCCGTCCGCCCGATCGCACCCGTGTCGTGTCCCCCGTGGCCCGCATCCACCACTACCGTCAGTTCCGCCAGCGGAAACCTACCCAACAGCACCCGCGTCTCCCCCGGCTCCGTCACCACCGCGTACCCCACCGATTCCGCCAGCGGAATCGCAACTCGCATCGTCCCCGGTTGCCCTGGCGCAGGGACGACACACGCTCCCAGCACCACTTCATCCTCCACCTTCAATTCGACGAATCCGATCTGGTTCTCCGCGTTCGCCACCGTCACCAACACCAGGGGTGGGTCCTCGAGCCTCTCCGCCGTGCAGAACGGCGTGCCCATGATCGACAGCTTCACTGCTGCCAGCCGCGCCGAAATCCTCTCGAACTCTATCCCCGTCATCACCACCGGCTCTACGTCCAGCGGCAGCTCCATCGCATCCGGCAGCGGGAACTCTATCTCCAGCGTACACCCATCCTCGCTCTGGCGAATCCGGTACGGCCGCCACTCCGTCAGATCCACCACCACCCGCGTCACCTCCCCCTCCGGATCGGGGACCCTGCTGTGCTGATGAATCCGCGCCCCCTTCAGATAGCTGTCCGCCATCTCCAGCTCCGAAGGAATCTGCGCCAGATCCATGTCTGCCAGATCGACGAACAGCCGCGGCGGGTCCCCCAGTTCCCCCGTCTCGTACTTGATTGACCCCTCCGCCTTCACCGTTACCCGATACCGATCTCGCAGTGTCTCCAGCGTGAATCTGCGCACCCACGGGTAGAAGTAAAGCGTCCGACTTTCCTCCTCCCACCTCACCGCACATCCCAGCAGCGAGCCCAGCGCGCGCGCCGGCAGCAGCGTCTCTTCCCCCTCCCCCTGCGGCGGCCCGGGCAGGTCCCTCACCATCCCATCCCGCGTCGCCTCCCCTCGCTTCCGAGAGATCACGATCTCAGCCCCGGTCTGGGTCGTGATCCCGATCGCCTCCGGCGTGAGCTCGTACCGCGCCCCCAGATGCTTCAGCGCCGGCAGCAGTGGGGCCAAAATATCGTCGCCGGCAACCACGAACCTTGCCGGCGACTCCATCGGGTGTCCCGCCACCACGATCGTGTCTCCCCACAGCCCACCGACACCGGCGGCGAGCCATATCCCCGCCGCCGTGACTACTCCCCAGAAACTGAACTTCATCCCAACTTCCTGACTGACGCTGAGCGAACGCGAGTATAGCACGCCCGCCGCCCCCCACGCAACGCGGCCGCACGCTCCCGCCCCTGGAATTTCCCCCGCTTCGGAACCCTGCGCGCCCTTCCCGTGTCTAACCACTGAACCCAACGAAAGGGGGGACCCCACCATGAAAAGAACCTGCCTCCACGCCCCATCCGTTGTCTGCCTCCTCGCATTCTCCATCGGCACCCTCGCCGCCGAGCCGCCCGAACCCGCCGCCGTCCAGACTCACCTCAAGCGCGTCGCCCTCTTCAAGAACGGCCTCGGCTTCTTCGTACGCGAGGGCACGCTGAACGGTGACAAGAACATCGTCCTCCTCGGCCCCTTCGCGGCCCCTGCTCACGGAACCTTCTGGGTGAGCTGCCCCACCCGCGCCGGCCTCCGCAGCGTCATCTCTCGCGAAGTGACAGTTGCGGAAGAAGTCACCGCCCGCCAAGTGGCCGAGCTCCTCCGCGCCAACGTCGGCAAGCGAGTCACGATCTGGACTACCTCCGACCCCGATTCGGCCGTCGAGGGAACGATCATCTCCTTCGCTCCCGACCGTGCCCCCAGGCCGGTCGACCCATACGCCATTGGTGGGCCGTCAGATCCCAACCAGAGACTTCCC
>JAUVSA010000137.1 GCA_030597345.1 Bacillota bacterium | reverse complement strand
GGAGATCAAGGAAGCGTACTACAAGCTGGCCCGCGAGCACCATCCAGACGTTGCATCTAAAGACCCCGAGGTCGCTCGCAGATTCGCACTGATCAGCGAGGCCTATCGTGCGCTCAGCGACCGGCAGAGGCGACATCAGTACGATCGCACGCTGCCGAAGAAGAGCTATCCCCTGCGTCGTCCAACGCCTCAGAAGGTGTGGCGCGAGGCCACAGACGTAGTCTTGATACGGTCTGATCGGTTCGGTCCCCTCAACCAGGCCATGCAGGCGGCTGTTCCCATCATGGTGGATGAGGATCTGCTTGTGCTGACAATGCCCGGGAGCGAACGCCACCTCGCCGGACATATGGAAACGGCGGCTCACCGCAACTCCATCCTGAACGCCCTGGAATTGGTGGCCGGACGACGGCTCGACGTCCGCATCATAGACGGATCGACAGTCGAGGAATGGCAGGCTCTGAAGGCGGCAGAGAGCCGAGCCAAAGCGGCGAAGGCCTCACCACAGGGGGCAGGCGCGGCGCCCGCGGCGGCAATGGCCCGAGCTGGCGAAGGTCCGTGGGATGAGATAATCCAGCGCATCCATCGGCAGTATCAGCGGCTGCCCAAGCGCCAGTACCCCCAGTCGAAGGCACGTTATCTGCGGGAGGCTATTGGCTGGATTGCGCGGGCCGAGGAAGATCTCCGCTATCAGGGCGATGTCGATGAGGACGCCCACGAGCGCGCGCTTGCCCGGGCGATTGAGCGATTGTCTGCAGTGCTGGACCTGCCTCCGATCCTGATCGCGTTGGAGCTGGACAGCATGAAGCGCGCGGGGGAGCTGTAGCACTCATGTCAGGCGCTTTGCTCGGCCTGCTGGCGGGCGGCCCGCGGCTTATCGTCAGTCTCCCGCGGAATTGCCCCGAACTCGCGAGCGCCGCCGCAGAGGGGGGCGCCGATGCGCTGAAGGTGCACCTCAACGTAACGCATCAGGCTTCCGGGACCCATTTTGGAAGCCTGAAAGAAGAGCGCCGCGCGCTGGAGGAGATCCTCTCGCTGGGGCTGCCGACCGGCATCGTTCCCGGAACGGCCGAACGTCTTCCGACGCAGCAGGAGATGGAGGAACTTGCCGCCATCGGGCTGGACTTCTTCGACATGTTCGCCCGCGATATGCCGGGCTGGATGGCATCCTTCGAGGGTATGACATGCGCCGCGGCCGTCGATGGGGAATTCCCGCTGGAGTCGGTGCCCGAGTTGGATGCCCTGGGAGTCGAGATGATCGAGGCCGCGGTTGTCCCGCCGGAGGGATATGGCCGGCCGCTGTGTGTGGCTGCCCTGGCGGCATATCGGAGAATCCGCCGGGCAACCGGACTGCCGATCATCGTTCCCACCGAGCGCGCGATCGAGCCGGAAGACGTGGCTGTCCTCGTCGGCGAGGCGGGCATCAATGCCGTGATGATCGGCGCGGTCGTGACCGGCCGCGAGGCGGCCGGACTGCGGGCGGCCGCCGAACGCTTCGCCGCCGCAGTCGCGGCGGCGTGCGCTTGACACCCCGCGCGGATTAAACTATTCTTCAGCGCGGCCGGCGACCGGCCGCCGGCTGGACCTCCTCATGCACGTGCTACGGTTCCTGCTCGAGCTACTGCGACCCCAGCGACGACGCGTCGTCTTGCTCCTGCTCGTGATTGTGGGAGCGACGGTGGTCGAGGTGATGCTGCTGCCGGGGCTGGTGGCGGCGCTGTTCAGGGTGCTCGCGCCGGGCGACGGCGAGGCTGGGGCACTCTTCGGCAAGCTGGGGGCGCTGGAGGGTCTCGCCCAGAGGATGGATCGCTTCTTCGACGCCGCTCCTGAGGCGAGGCTGCGCGCGCTGCTGGTGATCTTCGCGGCTACCGTGGTCGTGGCATTCCTGCGAGGCGGGCTGGCGTACTGGCGGCTCTATCTCGGGCAATTCGTCGGCGGTCGCGTGCTCATCGATCTGCGGACACGCCTCTTCGAGCGCCTGCAGCGTCTCTCCCTTTCCTTCTATGAGTCGCAGCGGGTGGGCGACCTCATGTCTCGCTTGACCAACGACGTCGCCCTCGTGCAGCAGCTCGTCACCGCCGACATGACGAACTACGTCATCGCCCCTCTGATCGTCGCGGGGGGACTGGCGATGCTGCTCGTGATGGACTGGAAGCTGACGCTGCTGGTGATCATCTTCGCGCCGGTGACGGCTCTCGTCGTGTCCCGGATGGGACGGCGGATTAGGCGGCTCACGCAGAGCCAGCAGGAGCGCATCGCGGACTTGAACGCCCGGCTCCACGAGCGACTGGCATCCATACGCGTCATTCAGTCGTTCGCGCGAGAGGGCTACGAGATCGAGCAGTTCAGGAGGCTGAACGAGAACACGTTCGATGCGTTCATCCGCGTCGCGCGCGTAGGCGCGCTCGCACCGCAGGCGATCCTGTTTCTGTCCACGGCCGCGTTTGTGCTCGTGGTGACCTACGCCGGAGCGCTCATCATCAGGGGTCAGTTCGCGCTTGCAGACGTGATGTTCTACTTCACGATCACACAGCGCATCGGCGTGTACTTCGTGAAGTTTGGATCGCTGCATCTGAGAGTGCAGCAATCGCTCGCGGCGTTGGGGCGCCTGGGCGAGATCATCGACCGCGAGCCCGACATCGCGGAACGACCCGATGCTGAGCCGCTGCCGCGGCTGAAGGGGCGGATCGCACTGCGCGACGTCTCCTTTCGGTACCCGGACGGCGAAGTGGTGCTGAATCGGGTCAGTGTCGAGATCGCGCCCGGGGAGGTGTGCGCGCTGGTAGGCCCCTCGGGGGCGGGGAAGACGAGCTTGGCGAACCTGCTGCTGCGCTTCTACGACCCAACCGAGGGGCGAGTCGAAGTTGATGGAAGGGACATCCGCGGGGTGACTCTCGACTCGCTCCGTTCGCAGATCGGCCTCGTCCCCCAGGAGACGGTCCTCTTCGGGGGGACGGTAGCGGACAACATCCGTTATGGCCGCATGGAAGCAAGCGACGAAGAGGTTATGGCCGCGGCGAAGGCGGCCGGCGCCGACGAGTTCATCGCCGGGATGCCTGGGGGATACGAGACGGAGGTGGGAGAGCGAGGTGTGAAGCTCTCCGGAGGCCAAAGGCAGCGGATCGCGATTGCGCGCGCGCTGCTGAAGGACCCGCGGATTCTCATCCTGGACGAGGCCACCAGCTCCCTGGACACGCAGTCAGAGGTGCTGGTGCAGGATGCCCTGGAGCGCCTGATGGAGGGACGAACCACGCTGGTGATCGCGCATCGTCTCTCGACGATCCGGAACGCGGACCGCATTCTTGTGCTCGCCGATGGCCGGATCGTGGAGGAGGGGACTCACGCTTCTCTCCTCGAGCGCGATGGCCCTTACCGAAAGCTCTATGGCATGCACCCGCAGTAAAACCCCCGGATCACGTAACACGCTCGGAAGGCGCGCTCCGAGGATGAGGCGGCGGCGGAAGTACTGGCTTCTGGGTCTCGCCTTATTGCTTCTCGTTGCCCTTTTGGTGCCAGTCAGCGGGGAGAATGCCCGCGCCGGAGGCCTCACCCTCCTCCTCTTGGCCGCCGCGCTATCCTACCTCTCCGGCTCTCACCTCATCACCAAGGGGCGGCTCCTGCGTAGCGGCCGCGGTCGGAGTCTCCTTTATGCGATACCGATCAGCGCGGCCGCGCTGTTCCTGCTCTCTCTCCTCCTCCTCTCATATTCCGGCCAGGGGTGGCGTCCGTTCGTGAGCTTGGGCCTCGCGGCAACGGTGCTGTCCCACTTCATCGGCCGGGCGCGCGGTCGCTGGCGGCAGGAGAAGAAGAAAGTCCCCGCAAGGGAGAGCGCCCTCGCGCATGAGTACCTCGACGGCCTCAGCGGTATCGAGATTGGCGGCTCCGCACACAACCCCGTTGGGCTCAAGACCATAAACATCGACTACACTGCCGCTACTGACACCGTTTACAAACAGGCCGAATTCGAGATCTGCGGCAAGTGCCTCCGGGTGGCCATCGTCGCGCAGGGCGACGAGCTTCCTCTCTTCGACGACAGCCAAGACTTCGTCGTTACCTCCCATGGCCTGGAGCGCCTCCCCGATCCCATCAAGGCCCTCAAGGATTGGTACCGCGTGACCCGCAAGCATGGCTATCTCTTCATGATCATCCCCCACAAGGAGCGCACTTTCGACAGAGACCGGCCTCGCACCGATCTCGCCGAGCTCGTCCACCGCCACAGGACTGGCGAGTGCCCCGGCAGCGATGCTCATCACTCGGTCTGGATAACGGAGGATGTGGTCGAGCTCATCGACTACTTGGGATGGAAGCTCGTCGAAGCCCAGGATGTGGACGACAAAGCCGGAAATGGATTCACCATTGTAGTCCGGAAGGACGGATCGGCCGATGCGCCTCCCCGGGAGGTGGGCGACCCAGCGACCGCCCCGAGCTAGCTTCGGTCTGGGTCGGGTGCCGCTCGCCCCACAGGAGCATTGTGAGTAGACTACAGCGCCACATACTCTACGGCCTGGTGGCCGCCCTGCTGTTGGCACTGCTTGCCTTCGTGGGGGGTCGTCACCCTCTTGCCGGCCTCCTCCTTGCCATCGTCCTGTCCGCCGGCCTCGCCCACCTTCTCGCCTATCCCATCGGCCGTGGCAGAGCACCGGCGACCGGGATGCGCGCCTTCTCAGGCGTCGCGGTGGCCGCCCTCTATCTGGCCTTGGCGCTCCTCTCGTTCCGCGAATCCCTCTGGGCCTTCCTCCCCTCCATGTTCTTCGCCACTGCTGGCGGCTTCCTCAGCGGGCTCCTGCGCGGCCGCGGGCGGCTGGCGCGGAAGCGCCGCCGCACCGGATCGCCAAGTGCCGCGGCTGTTGACGACCCCACCGCAGTTGTCGACTCGTTTCATAGGCTCTACTACGAATCCAACGCCTTCACCAGAACCTCTTGGCTGGGCGTCAGCGCGCTGAAATGCCCGCTCGACCTCTGGATCTACCAGGAGATCATCCACGACCTCAAGCCCGACCTCATCATCGAATGCGGCACGGCCAGTGGGGGCAGCGCCCTCTTCCTGGCCAGCATCTGCGATCTCGTCGGGAACGGAAGGGTCATCACGATTGACATCGAGGACAAGCCCGGCCGCCCCCAGCATCCGCGCATCACGTACTTGCACGGTTCCTCCATTTCGCCCGCCATCCTCGAGCAAGTGAAAAGCGCCGTCGCCGAAGAAGACCGCGCTCTTGTCCTCCTCGATTCGGACCACCGCAAAGATCATGTCCTCGCCGAGCTACGCGCCTACAGCAGCTTTGTGACCAGCGGCAGCTACTTGATCGTGGAGGACACCAATATCGGCGGCCATCCCGTGGCGCCTGAAGCAGGCCCTGGCCCCATGGAGGCTGTTGACGCGTTCTTGGCCGAGAACAGCGCCTTCGTCATTGATGAAGGCAAAGAGAAGTTCTTCCTCACCTTCAACCCGCGCGGCTATCTCAAGAGGATAAAGTGATCCAAACAGTCCTTCGCCGAGTATCCCTGATGGCAGTGATCTTCGGGACAGCGCCCAACCGTCCATGACAGTGATCGGCGACAATCAAGTAGTGACTGGCGCCTTCCGCTCCCTGCACACCGCCCTCCAGGAGCTCCTCGCCGCCGAGCGACTCGTTGTCGCTGCTCCCTGCTCGCGGCACACCATCGAGCAGTGGCTCCAGACCGCCGCCCTGCTTGCCCCCAACACCCCGCTGACCCTGCTCCTCGCAACTGACCGTCCTCTCTGGCAGGGCCGTGCTGCCGACCTGATCGCCGCGCTTCCGCGCGAAGTTGTCCCTCCCGCGCGCCGCTTCTCTCCGACCCGCGGCGCCCTGCGCCTCCTCCGCCGTCTCCGCCCCGAGGCATTCCTTGTGCTGGCCGATGAGGAACGGGGCGCCCAGCGTTGGGCTCAGCTTCTCGGCATTCTCTCCGGCGCGTCTCGCGTCTATCTCCTGTCGATCTTCGACCGGTCCCTGCGCACCGTCCGCCCGGGCGACCTCCTCCTCTCTGCCGGCCGACGGCTGC
>JAUVSA010000109.1 GCA_030597345.1 Bacillota bacterium | reverse complement strand
GCGCTTCACTGTGCC
The DNA here is from genome assembly GCA_030597345.1 of Bacillota bacterium. Lineage (GTDB taxonomy): Bacteria > Armatimonadota > Hebobacteria > Hebobacterales > Hebobacteraceae > JAUVSA01. The sequence goes on along the minus strand of JAUVSA010000109.1, from coordinate 7,124 downwards.
TGCTGCGGCGCAGCCGATGTCCACAGGCCCCGCCTGTGGCAGCGGCGTCCCGTAGTAGTCGCGCGGCCCCATGTCCGGCAGTCTGAGCGCGGCGCCGCGGCAGGGCGCGCCGGGACGGAGGTGGAAGCTGCCGGCGCTGACGTTCACGAGCTTCGGCTCGCCCGCGATCTCCCCCTTACCTCCAACGAACTCGACGAACTCCTCCAGCGTCTGCAGATGGCGATCTTCGATCTGGAAGTGAAGACCATCGGCAAGGCGGTAGTAGAGGTTATTGCGGAACTCGTTCCCGCGTATGTCGAAGTCCGCCTTCAGCATGGGGATGTCCTCAGGAGAGTCGATGTAGAAGATGTTGTTGGCCAGCAGGTTGCCGCTGGAGCTGACCATGAACTTGAGCGGGGAAGCGGTGCGCGTGATGCAGGTGTTGTTGTAGATCTGGTTATCGACGGCCTGCCAGAAATGGATGGCGGCGTAGTCGTTCTGAAGGCCGTCGTTCACCGAGATGTTGTACCGGCAGATGCAGCCGGTGCAGGGCCACTTCTCGGGGTCGAAGGAGCAGATGAGGTAGCCTGCGCCCTCATTGTCGTGGGAGTAGTTGTACTGGAGAATGCAGTCCACGCAGCCCCCATCGAAATCGAACCCGCCTCCGTCTGCGCCTCTGCCGCCGGTGCGGTTGTCATAGGCTTCGCAGAACTGGATGACGCAGTTGTTGGCCCAGGCGTACCAGATGGCAATGGGGCTGTGGTCCTTCGGATCGACGCCCAGGCCGGTCCGGTAGGCAGTGCAGTGCTCGATGACGCCGTCTCGGCTGCAGAATGGCACGATCCCGTCGCCGCCGATGTCGTGAACGACGCAGTGGGCGATGCGGAAGTTGGTGAAGGACTCCGTTCCGTACTTCGGGGGGGCGGAGAACTGAATCCCACAGGAGGCGTTGAAGATCTCGCAGTGCTCGATGACGACGCCCTTGAACACGGGCTTGGGGTCGCCGGCAGCGAGCAGATAGATGCCGGGTCCACTGGTATCGTGGATCACGCAGTCCTCGATGGTGAGACCCTCACACGGGTCCTCCTGATTGAGGAAGATCCCGCAGGTGCCGCCGTTGATCTTGCGGGTGGGATTCAGGTCATTGGTGCTGGTCAGCTCGAGTCCCGAGATGCGCCATCCGGAGATGGGCTCGTCGGCCGTGATGGCATGAGTCGGGCCGCCGTTTATGCGGGGGCGCGGACCATCTCCGTAGGCGCCGAGAACGATGGGGTTGCCCGCGGGAGCGCGGCCGCGCAGCTTGAAGGGCTCGTTCCAGGCCGAGCCTCGTTTGAGCAGGACCTGGGAACCAGGCTCCAGGGCTGCCTGGTCTACCTGCGCGAGACTGGCCCAGGCCTGATCCGGCGCCAGGCCGGTATTGGCGTCGCTGCCGGCGATAACATCCACGTATACAATCATCTCGGCCGTCTCCTCTCGAACTGTGCAGCAGTATGGTTTGCGGCCTGCATGCGGCAGGATACCGAGGCGCCTACTCCAGCTTGATAACGGCCACGCCGTACGCGTCGAGTGTAACCGTCTCGCTGGTCGTCTCGCCGCTCAGCAGCTCAGGTTTTCCAGATGGCACCGACACTTGCTGCCTCTCCTCGGTGTGGTTGACGAGGAACAAGAGCTTCTTGCCCGCGCCCTCGCGAACGGAAACCTCAACGCCCTCCGGAGGCGCAAGGACGGGTGAGACGCCCCCGGCCTTCAGCACGTCGGCGATGAGCTGATCGTAGAAGGCCGGTTCGCTGACAACCGCTCCCACGTAGTACGCGCTGCCTTTGCCGAAGCGGTTGCGCGTTGCGGCCGCGAACGACTCGAGGTGCCACTGCTCGAAGGATGCCAGCACCTCGGCGTCCTTGGGAGTCGTCCAGTCCACATACTTGACGGCGGCGTACTGTCCCTCGATCGCCTGCTTGCCAACGACGGTATACTCCACTCCATCACCCATCGCCTCGTACTCCTCGATAACGATGCCGAGAGCTTCGGTGAGGAGGCCCGGCAAGGTGCGGTCGTGGCACAGATTCGTCTCGTCCTTCACGCCGCTGCGGCAGTCGGTGAGGAGCACTCCGCCGCCGGATACGTAGTCAGTCAGTCTCTTCGCGAGATCGTCCGGCAGGATGAACAGGTCCGGGGCAATGACGACGCGGTACTGGGAGAGATCCTCCGTAGGCTTGATCATGTCCGCGTTGACGCCGGCGCGGAACAGCGCGTTGTAGTAGCGCTGCATGGCTTCATGATAGGTGTTGCCAGGGAAGCCGGGCTGGATGCGGAGCGCCCAGATGGTCTCATAATCGTAGACGATGGCCACCTCAGCTTTGATCGTGGTCCCCTCCAGCTCAGGGGCGAGCTTGTGGTACTCCTTGGCGGTCTGCGCGGCCTCGCGGTAGCGGCGCAGGGGCTTGCCGTCGTGGCCGAGGAGGCCGTGCCAATACTGCTCGCGGCCGGCAGTGCAGGTGCGCCACCGAAACCAAACCTGGCCGTCGGCTCCGTGGGCGAGCTGCTGGTAGGCGATCTTGCGAATCTCGCCGGGACGAGGGTTGCGGCCGAATACGGACCAGCCGCCCGGCCCCGCGGTCTGCTCCATGATCCAGAAGTTCTTGCGCTTGAGGCCTCGCATGACGTCGGCGGCAGCGGCCGAGCCGTAGGATATCGCCGGCCTGTCCCACACCGGGTAGTTGTCCCAGCTCACGAGGTCCAGGTCTTCCGCGAGGTCGTAGTAGTTGAGGTCGCTGAAGGCCCCCATGAAGTTGTGAGTGGTGAAGTGGTCCGGACACAGCTCGCGAAGGATCCGCACCTGGTCGCGCTGGAAGCGGACATTGAGGTGGGAGCAGTAGCGCTGGTAGTCGAGGCAGAGGCTGGGGTTGTGGGTGCCCAGATGGTCGGCGCCGGCGAGTCGCCACGCGGTGCCCGATGGCGCGGGGATCTGGATCTCGCCCCACGTCGTGTACTTATGCCCCCAGAAGTGAGTCCCCCAACGTCGATTGAGCTCTTCGAGAGTGCCGTACTTAGCGCGGACCCAATCCTGGAAGTCGGCGCGGCAGGTGTCGCAGCAGCAGACAGGATGGCCGAACTCATTGTCGGTCTGCCAGCCGATCAGGTTTGGCGTGTCGGCGAAATGGGTGGCCATGGCCCGGGTGATCCGCTCGCTGAGCAGCCGGTATGCGCCGGAGGTGAAGCAGTTGTTCTTGCGGACACCCCAGGTGATGCGCTTGCCGGTCGGCAGCATGGCCAGCGTCTCCGGATACTTGCGGGCCACCCAGGCGGGCATGACGGCGGTGGGGGTGCAGAGCAGGGCCGAGATGTCGTGCTTGTGAAGAATGGCGAGGGCCTCGTCGAGCCAGTCGAACTCAAAGCACCCCTCCATCGGCTCCATGTTGACCCAGGCGAACTCCGCGAGGCGCACCACGTTGAATCCCGCCTCCTGCATGAGCTTCGCGTCAACTTCCCAGCGTTCTCGGGGCCAGTGCTCGGGGTAGTAGTCGGCTCCTACGTACATCATCTCTCTCCTGACGAAAGTTCTCCTCGGGCGCACAGCGCCCAGCGAGTCGGGTGTTTCGGGAGCAAGCTCCCGAAACACCGCCAGCGGCCTTGGTAGGGCAGGCTCCCAGCCTGCCACCTAGATGCGACCCTGGGTTATTACTCTCACCACCGCCCAAATTCCTCCATTGAGCAGGTCTCCCACGATGAGGCCGATGGCGAAGGGGATGGTCCGACGATAGAGCCGCAGCCCGCCGTAGCGCACGGCCAGCGTCTTGCAGGCCCAACCGATGAAGAAGGGCAGATACCACCAGTGGAAGCCCCAGGTATTGGCGGCGAGGTAGCCGACGGGATGAAAGGGCCACCACCAGAAGCGAAGCCGCATCATGCCCAGGACGACCACAATCACTCCCCCGGCCAGCAGCGCGATGAGTCCGTTGACGTCCGTCGTCATGGCAGCCGGACTGGTGAGGAAGGAAACGATGCGGCCGCCGTCGCCGATGCTCTGGGGGCCGAGCCAGCCGCTTCTGCTGCAATCGAGTCCGAACCATCCGTAGTGGTAGACGCCGATCATGAATATAACGACGCCGACCACCAGGGAAAGCACGAAGCCACCTGCCATGGCGAGGGCCAGGCGGCGCGCGTTGATGTTAGCGGAGTCCGCGATCTTGAAGGACTCGAGCGCAGCGCCCGGCAGCACCTCAAACGAGCTGCTGAACCCGGGGGTGTAGGCCCAGCGCATGGTGACCAGGGTGACGAGCTCGCTGATGCGAAAGGCGCCGGTGCCGACGGGGATCCAGAGCACATCTTGGATCTGGATCGGGAAGCAGAGGAATCCGAGGCCGGTTTCGGCCCGGAGCCGGGCCCAGATTGCGAAGTAGCCAATCGTCGCCGCGACCAGTGCGATGCCGAAGATGATGCGGCAATTCGAGAGCCAGAAGAAGTAGACCATGAAGGCGAAGGAAAGGACGAAGCCGATGAAGGCCCAACGGTAGGAAAGGGGTTCGTGTGCGTCTTCCCGCCCGGCAGGCGAGCTTCGCCCGGAGCCGCGACTGAAGGCGATGCGGGCGGCGCGGGTGAGGTGCTTCCGGGCTATCCAAAGGACCCACACGGAAAGGGCCAACACGGCGCCCCCACCCTGGTAGTACGGTGCGGGGAAGGAGGTCGTCCACCAGTCCTCCGGCCGCATCGGAGTGGCTCCCGCGGCGATGGCGCCTATGGTGAGCAGCACGCGAACAATGGAGAAGAACCAGACGGAGAAGGAAAGCTCCTTCGGGATGAGATAAGCGATGGCGATCATCCAGGGCCAGAGGATCACCGTGATCGCGCCCACACCGGCCAGCGGCCCGACCCTCTGCCACGGGATGACATCCTCCAGGAAGAGCGAGATGCTCGGCAGCGCGGGGATCTTCTCGGATAGGCTGCTCAGGAAGTTGACCGTAAGGGCAACGAAAAGCCCTATCCAGAAGACCCAACTCCGGGAGAGGCGGCCGGCAGACTCGCCTCCTCCGCCACTGGTGCCGCGCACCATTTCCAGCGGCATCTGAGCAACGGGGAACGTCAGCCGCTCATTGGTGATCCACTGCCGCTGGATGATGGCCATCAGGCACAGGGTGCAGACGAACAGGGCGATCGCGAACCCCATCCATGCGGCGAGGGGCACCGCCCAGAGGGCCCAAGGCATCGGCGCTCGGCCCTCGAAGAAGCCCTCCACGGCTGCCCAATCGCTGGGGGCCCACCAGGCGGGGATGTGCTCGAGGAACATCGTCTCCCAGTGGGGATGGACGCGGGCGCTGTAGTAGTAGGCGATGTTCTTGACCAGCATCCAGGCGAGGATGCCGTGGGTGAGGACCGGCGCTCCCACGAGGACTATGCAATAGACGACCAGGAGCTCTCTGCGGGTGAAGCCTGCGCGGCGCAGCGCGGGGATACCCACCAGAGCGGTGAGCAAGAAGAGCGCCACCACGGGGACTATCGCAGGGCAGCCCGAGGAGAGCATCCAGCTCCCACTCCAGTTGATTCCCCACGCCAGCTCGACGTAGAAATTGAGGAGCGCGATGAGGATGAGCAGCACGAAGGCTGTCAGCACTGCGCGCGGCGTTACGCCGCCGGCGCGGTCGACAGTTGGAGCGTGCAGATGGCCAGGGGTGGAGGACATCGCTGGGATCGTGTTCGGTGGCGGATCGGGGACATCCTGCAAAGTAGAACACAGCCGAGGGCGGAACGCCCTACCGGGCGCTCATCCACGAAGCGTGACCATCGAGCCAGCCGATGTTTGACCCGCCGAGGTGGCGCCTGCCGTGTTTCATCAGCTCGGGGTCACGGGGCCAAGCGCCGCCTGCCCGGGCCGCCTATGGACCGCCCAGACGGTACTCATACATCACGTAACCTACTTCGCGGCACGCTTTCACCGTCTCCGAATACGGCGTATCACATACGTCGACGAAGCCGACCTGGCAGTTCTCACCATCGCCACGTCCGGTGGTGGCTTGGTCACCATACTGGAACCAGTGCACGCCCACAACGAGCGGATGAGACAGCGCGCTGCGCACGTAGCTCTTGTACAAGACAGCCCGTTCAGACTGGCTCTGCACGTGACGCAGACCTGGATGCAAAGGCCCGCGATCGAGCGCCCCGAAGTGCCACTCTCCGATGATGACGGGGACGTCAAGCTCTGCCGGTATATTCACCATCCGGACGTCATACCGGTAGCAGTTGAGGCTGAGAACGTCGCAGTACTTCGCCGCCATCCGCAACACGCTCGGATGCTCCTGGTGTATGCGACAGCCCAGATACAGCGCCTTCGGGTCTGCCGCCTTCACTTCTTCTCGGCATGCCCGGAAGTATGTCTCCGCCATCTTCTCGAAGAATGCGGCGAGATCATCGTACGCTTTACGGCGATCCGGCGCCTCCCGGCATTCCAGCAATCCCTCCCACGAAGCATGATCTGTACCCCATGCGGCATTCAGCGCGTCGATGGTGTCGTACTTCGCCCGGAGTTCCTTCACCAGCTCCTGCTTGGCGGCCTGGTCCGGTGGCGCCTTGGCGACGAGCACGGCGGCGCGGATGTCCCGCCCCCAACTCAGTTCGTTGTCGACGAAGTACCCGATACACCATGGGTCACCCGCGGACTCCTGCCTCCGCCCGATGCGCTCCCGCAGCGCTTCGCGGAAGCCTGGGTCAAACGGGTCAGGTAGCTTGTCGTTCCCCTCGATATTGCGCGCGCGGTAGTGCACCTCGACTACGTAAGGAGTCCTCTTCCTCAGGTAGATCTCCGGACTCGACCAATTCGCAATCGTGGTCATCCCCCAACTGCGCAGCCGCTCGTGAACTCGGTCGTTGGCGAGCGAGCCCCACTCGTTTCCGTACTTCCGCCAGAGGTTGGCTTGCCCAAACCCATACCCGTAACGTTCATCGCCACCTCCCGAGTAGAAGTCGGCCAGGGGGGAATCATCCTCTGGCAACGCCGCGAAGTAATGCTCGCGATCCCTGATCCGCGTCGCTCCCCAGTCCAGGTTGACGCAGTCGATCCCGTGCGACCAGAACAGTCGGCCTTCGGGATCAACCAGCCACCACTTCCCTTCGTGCTTGGCCGGGTAGAAGCGGCCTGTCGCTTCGAGCTGTGG
>JAUVSA010000315.1 GCA_030597345.1 Bacillota bacterium | reverse complement strand
TACGAACTTGCGACCACGTGGCGGCGCCAGGGGCTCTGCATCCCGTTGTCTGTGGACTTACTCCGGTTCTTGCTCGAGCCGGTTGCCTTCTGGGCCGCGCTCGTCGTTCTCGTGCTCCGTCAGCGCCGCTTGCTCGTGCTGGGAATGGCCTGGAAGCTCGTCTTCTTCTTGCCTGTCCACAATCTCTACTGGAACCCGGCCTTCACGCACTACCGCTACCTGCCCCACCTGGGCACGGCCTGGCTCGCAGGCCTGGCAGGCTGGGAGCTGGCCGGATACGCCGCGGCTCGCCTCCGCGATAGAGCGCGGCCGCTGTTGAGATGGTCCATAGTCGCGGTATTTCTGGTGCTGCTGCTTGGCTACTACATCACGCAACTGGGACAGCGCTGGCCGACGTGGTCGGTGATCGCAAAGGGAGGGCTGAAGCCTCCGGCTTCCTTCTGCCGCGATCTGGAGGGGCCGGAGGTGCCGTTCCAGCTGGGAGACGCGCCCGCGGCGCCAGCCGAGCCCCTGGGCGGCGGATCCGGGGAGCCGTGAGCTACGACGCTGCTGAGGCTCCGGGGTGGAGGGGGCAGTCGTCTCCCAGGCACTCCCGGTTGAGGGCCATCTGGTCGCACGGTGGCGGCGGCCCGGCCGGGAGCGCGTGCGGCAGATATCGGCCGGACAGCTCGCAGCCGCCCTGCAGCGCGAGGTAGCTCTCCCGCCGGCAGCAGCGCGGCGCATCGAAGCGGCCGATCCGGCCGAGGACCTCGCTCACCATTGTCTGCACGTGCCCGCGTTCCTGGTACGAAAGAGGCGTGGCGCGCAGAATGGTGGCGTAGGCGATGCCGACGCCCAGCGCAGCAGCGCAGCCGCCCCAGTAGGCGCAAGTTCCGCCCGGCAGGCTTGCGCCGCGCTCTATGGCGGCCTCGACCCTCCCGTGCGACGGCTCGCCGAAGCGATTGCGATAGGCCGTCAGAAAGGCCGCCGGGACCAGGGCATGGTGCTCCGGGCCGTGGAGCGGAAACCGGTGCGAGGCGCGCATGTGAGAGAAGACCGCGATTGGGTCGGTCTCCGAGCTGTTCTTGCAGAAGGCCTTGATGAAGGCAACGTGGTCGCCTGTATGGCAGGCGTCGCAGACGTAGTGGCCCGCCTCACAGTGGGCATTGGCCAGCTTGGACTGGCCGCAGTAGTGGCATTCCAGAGATATCTCACGATCGAGGTAGGTCAGGGGCGCGCCGCAGACCATGCAATCCACCAACCGCGGCAGAGCCCCAGTGGCCGCAGATGGGGTTGACACAGCAGCGCCGCCGTCGATCGCGGGAGGGAGCAGTGTAGACAGCACTTCCACGGGCACTCCCCGCATGAGCTCCTGCCCCGATTCGAGCGTGACCGACCGGAATGGTCCAGGGTAAGTGTAGAGGATGCGCGAGCCCGGCCCCGGCTTCCAGGCACGCACGGTGATCGAATCGAACGGCACTTCGTCCACGCTGCGCCAGTGGTTCTTCCGCAGCACCTCCACTCCCACGAGGCCCAGCTTGTCCAGTGTCATCAGCAGCTTCTTCTCCGTCAGCGCGCCGGCGATGCACTCTCCCTTCAGTCGCGGGTTGAAGCGTATCGCAGCCGGCAGCGGCTGCTGGCTCACGATGTCGCTGATGACCACTCGGCCCCCCGGTTTCAACACGCGCCGGATCTCGGAGAACACCCTCAGCTTCTCCGGCGACAGGTTGATCACACAGTTGGAGATCACCGCGTCAACGCTGTCATCGGTCAGTGGCAGGGCTTCGAGGATGCCCCGTTGGAACAACACGTTGTCGTATCCGAGCCGCTCCGCCACCCGCCGGCGCGCGCCGCTGGCGAATCGAAGCATCTCCTCGGTCATGTCCGTCCCGATGACCCGGCCCTTCGGCCCGACCATACGGGAAGCGATGAAGCACTCCATCCCCGCTCCCGAGCCGAGGTCGAGCACGGTCTCGGCCTGCTTGAGATCGGCGGCGAAGACGGGGCTGCCGCACCCGTAGGAGCGAGCGATTACGTCCTCCGGTATGTGCGCCAGCAGACGCGGGTCGATGTCGATCGGCTGACAGATATCGGTCTTCGGCTCCCGCGCGGCCTCGCCGTAGTAGTCGCGAATCTCCGCCCGGGACTTGGCGACCACGTCTTGAATCAGCACGCAGTTGGAGTGAACGAAGTCCACCTGGTGTGCTCCGCCGTTCTTCACCCCGGCTTCGATCGGACAGCCGTACCCGTCCTCCCCCATCATGTGATAGACAACCGGACCGGGCGGGGGAGGGCCGATCAGCCGGCGGCGCTCTGCGACCGTCTCGTCGATGATCTGACGCGCGATGGCCCGGTGGAGCGGCAGGTAGGGGTCCAGGGCTCTTTCTTCGTCTCCGTTCGCGGCGAAGTAAGCCTGCTCGGGATCGCCGCCTCCGTGCAGGAAGATCCATGGATCGCCGTCGATGCCGTCGTTCTCGATCACTGTGCGCGCGCGGCAGTCAGCGAACACCTCGGAGTTCAGCCAGATGTCCTTCAGGGAGGACGCCTCCAGAGAGCCGCCCGCCTCGGAGTCGATGCCGACCAGACAGGCGGAGGGGAAGACGCGGCCATCGCGGTAGATGGCGACGCTGTCCCAACACGCATTCGACAAGTCGTACTTGATGTTGGGATCGCCGTTCACCACACGCCGCGCGTTCTCCAGGTTGTCGATGACCAGGCCGATGGACTGCGCATGGCGGTGCAGGTCGCGGACGGCGGCCACCAATCGCCGCATGCCAGCCTTT
>JAUVSA010000052.1 GCA_030597345.1 Bacillota bacterium | reverse complement strand
CCCGCTGCCAACATCACCCCTCGCCGCACCAGCCGGGCATAGCGCCCCCTCACGGCCCGCGCGGCGGGTATCCGCCGGGCCGTCTCTTTCCCCATGCTTCCGGCCGGACTGCCTATCCCCTCGCGCACCCACGCAGCGTCCCCTGTCAACAAGGGCCAAACGCGAGTGAGGGGGGTCTGGGGGGACTGATCGCCGGCCAGTCCCCCCGGCCTGGCCCGCCGCCCGGCAAGAGATTGCCGGGCCCACTACCTTGCCGTCTCCGCTCCGCAGGAGGAGAGCTTGCCGTCCCTACTCAAAACTTCCTCGCGGATATGGAAAATGCGGGACAGCAGTGTCATCACGCTCTTGTAGCAGTGTCGCGACCCCGCCCCGTTTGACCCCTTCCTCGCATATTTGGTATACTCTACCTAGGAAATGGATTGAACAGCGAGGGAACCCGACGGCGCCAGCCGCAAGGTGGGGCTCGCCACGGCAACCATTTGCCCAGTTGTCTCCCGCCGCCGCACGCTTCCCGTGCGATCCGCTCTTCGCACCGCGCTGTGCGCTCTACGTGTCGATGCGCGTGCCGGCGGCGCTTCCTGCGGCAAGCGCATCTCTGAGCGCTTCGCTCCGTTCCCTGCAGCCGCCAACGCCTGCAGCCAGCGGCGCCGACGGGATCGAGTCACACGCTCAGGGCTTTGAAGGGAGTAGATGGACAGTGGCAGGTATTGCCGGCATAACCGACGCCAACAATACTGAGTGGGTGGAGTCAGCGCTCGGCAAGATAGAGCACCGGGGCGGCGCGGGCCGGACCATCCGAGAACTCGACGGCGCGGTGCTGGGCCAGGTGTGGCCCACTGCGCAGGACCATTTTGCCGTCGGCATTGACAAGGGTCCGGTCGTGCTCGACGGCGAGATACACAACTGGACGAAGATCGCAGCAGGCGCCACCTGCGCGTTGGAGGCCGTTGAGACGGCGTACCTGGACAAAGGCCCGGAGTTCCTGACAGATCTGGACGGCCCCTTCGCGATGGCGATCGCGGCCCCGAGCGGCATCTTTCTCGCTCGCGATCCAGTGGGAAAGTCACCCCTCTACTTCGCCAGGAAGAACGGTATCCTCCACTTCGGATCCGAGATGAAGGTCCTGTTCGGGCAGGACGGAGACATCTCGGAATTCCCCCCGGGCCACTGGTACCACCCGGACAGAGGCCTCGTCTCCTACGCGAAGATCGAGACGCTGCCCCCCCTGGACATACGCCCGGAGGAGGCGGCCGAAGAGCTCCGAACCCGACTGGTGGCTGCCGTGAAGAAGCGGCTCGCCGGCGCGGAGGTGGGAACGTGGCTGTCGGGCGGGATTGATTCCGCCACCATGACCGCGCTCGCCCGCCGTCAGCAGGCGAAGCTGAACACCTTTGCGGTCGGAGTGGCGGGCGCGCCCGACCTCGAGTATGCCAGGATGGTGGCCGACTATGTAGACTCCCAGCACCACGAGCGGACCTGCACGCTGGAGGAAATGCTGCAGGTGCTGCCGGAGGTGATCTATCATCTGGAGTCGTTCGACGCGCTGCTGGTCCGCTCCAGCGTCACCAACTACATGGTCGGGAAGCTGGCGTCCGAGCACGTGGCGGCGGTGCTGTCGGGAGAAGGTGGAGACGAGCTTTTCGGAGGCTACGCCTATCTGAAGAAGCTGGAGCTGGCGGAGCTTCCTGACGAACTGGTGGACATCACCCGTCGGCTGTACAATACCGCCCTTCAACGCGTGGATCGCTGCTCGGCCTCTCACGGCCTGGTAGCGCGGACCGCGTTCCTCGACCGGGACGTGCTGGAGTTCGCGCTCCAGATTCCGCCGCACATGAAGATCTACGGCACCGGCGATGCGGTGGAGAAGTGGATCCTTCGGCAGGCGATGGAAGGACTGCTTCCAAAAGAGGTGCTGACCCGGCCGAAGTCCAAGTTCTGGGAGGGAGCAGGCGTCGGCGAGCTGCTGTCGGCACACGCAGACGAGGCAATCCCGGACGAAGAGTTCGCGCGTGAGCGCACGCCGGCAGAGGGCGTCACGCTGAACACGAAGGAAGAGCTGTTCCACTATCGGATATTCGCGGATGTCTTCGGGGAGGCAGTGGATCCCTCGCTGGTGGGCCGGACTAAGGGAGCTCCCGTAGACAGCTAGCACGCGGTCTGGGTTCCTCTTATGAAACGACGTGACATGGGCGGCGCAGGCGGGGACGAGATCCGGCAGCGGTCACTGGGCCGGTCCCCCACGAAGTTCACCCGTCGCCACTTCCTGAGAGAGAGCATGCGCTCAGCGGCCGTGCTCGGCCTCCTGCCGAGCGCGCTCGCGATGCTCTCGTCGGGCTGCGGACGCCAACAGCGCGGCCTGCGGCCCGAACTCATCAGGGGTTCTCTCCGGGTCGGCCTCGAGGCGGATGTGCAGACCCTCGATCCCGCCATGCATCGCTCCCGCACGGTAGAGGCGGTGGTTCGCAATATCTGCGACGGACTCGTTGCGCGGGACGCGCAGATGCGATACGTGCCGCAGCTCGCGGTCTCCTGGACCGTCGAAGAAGAGGTCCGGTGGATCTTCAAGCTGCGGGAGGGGGTTCGCTTTCACAACGGGGACGCGTTCACCGCGGAGGACGTGAAGTTCACCATCGACCGGATCATCGGTGCAATACCCGGGTTGGCCCCCTCCCCCCGGAAAGACCTGCTGGGTCCGGTGGCGGCTGCGGAAGTGATCGACGACTACACCCTGGCGCTTGTGACGGAGGGCCCCTACCCCGTACTTCACAAGAAGCTGGTGTTTCAGGAGATCTGCCCGAAGGCCTACTTCGAGAGCGTCGGCCCGGAGGAATTCGGCAGGAAGCCCGTGGGGACAGGGCCTTTTCGGCTGGTGGACTGGCAACCGGGAGAGCGGATAGTGCTGGAGCGATTCGAAGAGTACTACGGCGGATCCCCGGATATCCCTCCGGTTGGCCCGGCCGCGCTTGCGGGGGTGATCTTCCGGCCGCTTGAGGAATCGGCGACCCGCCTCGCCAGTCTGGAGGCGAAGGAGATAGAGGTTGCCGTGCAGATCCCGCCCGACCAGGCGGAGAGGGTCGACGGCATGGCGCAGGCGCGCCTCTCGGTGGCGCCGGGTACCAGGACGCACTTCGTGGGGCTGAATGTAACGCGAAAGCCCTTCTCGGACCGGCGGGTGCGAGAGGCGATGCGGTACGCCATAGATCCGAAGCCCATTGTGGAGCGCTTCCTGCTGGGCCGAGCGCGCCCGCTTCCCGGGATGCTCGTGCCGCTGGCCTTTGGCTACGACGACTCGCTGCCGGAGCCGCGTCAGGACGTCGCGCGGGCAAAGGCGCTGCTCAAAGAGGCTGGCCACTCAGATGGCATCGGCGTCACTCTGGACTGCGAGGCCGGCGACAAACGGATCGCGGAGGCCATCGTCGGGTCCATGCGGGCGGCGGGCGTGAGGGCCGGAGTGCGAGTTTGGGAGAGGGGCGACTTGTTGGACCAACTGCGCCAGAGGCAGCGCGACATGTTTCTCACCTCCTGGGGGAACTCGAGCCTGGATCCCTCCGGCATTCTGCCCGTGCTGTTTCGCTCTGACGGTTACGCCAATTACTTCGGCTACCACGATCAGCGCGTGGACCGGCTGCTGGAGGAGGCCGATCGGTCGATGGAGCCGGAGGTGCGGGCCCGCAAGTACGTCCAGGTGCAGGGCATCCTGCACGAAGATATTCCGACTTGCTTCCACTTCGCGCAGGAGGAGCTCTGCGGAGTGTCGGATGGGGTGGAGAACTTCCATGCCCGGTCCGATGGAATGCTGCCGATGCACGATGTTTCGATGCACACCTGAGCCGAAGGAGCCTACGGCATGTGGGGCCGGTTCCTAAGGCAGCGCCTACTGCAGCTCATCCCAGTTCTGATCGGGGTGAGCTTCATCGTGTTCCTCACCATGCACTTGACCCCCGGGGACCCGATCGAGCACATGCTCGGTCAGGCGGGCCGAATCACCCAGGAGCAGATTGACGAGCTGCGAGCCCACTACGGGCTCGACCGGCCGCTGATCGTCCAGTACGGCCTGTTCGTTGGGAATGCCGTGCGGGGAGAGTTCGGACCCTCCTACAGCCACCATGGGCGGACCGTCCGATCGGTGGTGGCGGCGCGATTGCCGGCCACGCTCGAGCTCACAGTGTTTGCATTTGTAATCGCCATTGTCTTTGCCATTCCGGCGGGAGTAATCGCCTCCCTGAGGCCTCACGGGCTGTTCGACCGTCTGGCGACAGTGGGAGCGCTGCTCGGCATTTCGATGCCGGGCTTCTGGCTTGGGATCGTGCTGATGATCATATTCGGCCTCCAGCGTCACTGGCTGCCGATCTCAGGGCGGATTGATCTGGCGCTGGTGCCCGACTACGTGACCGGGATTCATACTCTGGACGCTCTGCTGACGGCCAATGGGCCGGCCTTCTGGAGCGCGCTTAAGCACCTGGCGCTGCCCGGGGTGGCGATGGCCGCGCCGATGGCCGCGATGGTAATGAGGATGGTTCGATCTTCCATGATCGGCGTGCTGGCGCAGGACTACGTGCAGTTCGCGCGGGCGAAGGGGCTCCCCGAGACGACCGTCGTGGGGAAGCACGCGCTGAGAAACGCGCTCATTCCTACAGTGAACCTAGTGGCCCTCCAGACCGGTCTGCTGCTGAGCGGCAACATGATCATCGAGACCGTGTTTCAGTTCCCGGGCCTCGGAAAACTGGCGGTGGATGCGATCGCGGCGGCCGATTACCCGCTGGTGCAGGCCGTGGTGCTGATCTACGCGGTCTCGTACGTGCTGCTGAACTTGGTCGCCGACGCGCTGCACGCGGCGCTTGATCCGCGCGTGCAGATAGCCTAGACATGTTCGCGATCGAGAATGAAGGGAGGGAAGTCCCTCCCGTAGGGCACAAGCTTGCTTGTGCCATGATCTCTGGCAGGAGCAAGCTCCTGCCCTACGGAGTCTATGCCTTTTCTGATGTTCATCGCGACGATGTTTAGATGCCAGAGAGCTAGCAGATGGCAGCGTCTGTAAGCGAAGATCGACTGCTCCAACCCGCGGCGGCGACGAGGCCGGGGATGCTCAAGTTGCTTCTGGGCAACCGAGTGGCCGCGGTGGCGGGGTTGGTGGTTGTTGCGTTCGTGATGCTGGCGATTCTAGCGCCGATACTGGCGCCCTACGATCCCAACGAACAGCACCCGGAGGCCATCCGCGCGGCGCCGTTCTGGCAGGCCGACGGGGAGAGCCGCTTCCTGCTCGGCAGCGACAGTCTCGGGCGCGACTTGCTGAGCCGCATCATGTATGGCGCCAGGATCTCCATCTTGCTGGGAGTCGTCGTCGTGCTGCTGACGCTGCTGGTAGGTACGGGGCTGGGGATGCTGGCGGGGTACTTCCGCGGCGCCTTCGACGCGGTGATGTCTCGCATCGTTGACACGCTTCTGGCGTTTCCCTTCCTGATCTTCGCGCTGGCCATCATGGCCGCCACGGGGCCGAACCTGGTAGCTCTCGTGTTGGCGCTGGCCTTCAAGGGATGGGTGGATTTCTACCGGGTTGCCCGGGCAGACGTCTTGGCAGCGCGGGAGGCCGACTACGTGACGGCGGCGCGCGGGGTGGGGGCGAGCACCGCACACATTCTGTTCAGCGAAATCCTGCCGAACATCGTCCCTCCACTGATTGTCCTCGCGGCCCTTCGTATGGCCATTATTATCATCGCGGAGGCATCTCTCAGCTTCCTCGGAATCGGCGTCCCACCCAGCATTCCGGCCTGGGGGACGATGGTCGCCGACGGCCGGGCCGATATTGCCGGCGCCTGGTGGATTGCCACCTTCCCGGGGCTGGCCATCCTGGCGCTGGTGTTGGCAGTGAATCTGTTCGGCGAGGGATTGAGAGATGCGTTGGACCCGCGCATGAGGCAATGATGAGCGCCCCGCGCATGAGGAAATAATGGCGGCTCCTCTTCTGGAAGTGCGAGATCTCAATACCTGCTTCTCCACCTACCGCGGGCAGCTCCGCGCGGTCGACGGTGTGGGCTTGACGATTGAGAGAGGGGAGACGTTGGCGCTGGTGGGCGAGAGTGGGTGCGGTAAGAGCGTGACGGCCCTTTCGATCATGCGGCTGATTCGAAGGCCCGGCCGCATCGTGCGCGGGGAAGTGCTGTTCGCGGGCGAGGATCTGCTGCGTAAGTCGGGAGGGGAGATGCGCCGGATTCGCGGGGGCCGAATAGCGATGGTGTTCCAGGATCCGCTCTCGACGCTGAATCCAACCTTCTCGGTGGAGAACCAGATAGTGGAGTCTCTGCGAATCCATCGGGTGGCGCGGGGCAAGGAGGCGCGGGAACGGAGCGTGCAGCTGCTGGAGGCAATGGGCATTCCGGCCGCGCGCGAGCGCCTGCGCAGCTACCCACACGAGCTGAGCGGGGGCATGCGGCAGCGAGTGATGCTCGCTATTGCCGTCTCTTGCGAGCCGGAGCTGCTGATCGCCGATGAGCCGACTACCGCTCTCGACGTCACGCTGCAGGCGCAGATTCTGGACTTGCTCGGCCAGATCAAAGAGGAACGAGGACTGGCGACCTTGCTCATCACGCACGACCTGGGGATCGTGTCCCAATTCTCCGATCGTGCCGCCGTGATGTACGCGGGGCAGGTGGTGGAGGAGGCGCCGGTGGCGGAGCTCATGGAAGATCCGCTGCATCCGTACACGGCTGGACTGCTGCGGTGCGTGCCTCGGCTCGGCCGCCCGGACGTGCCGATCAGGCCGATCGAGGGGTCGGTGCCGGACATGATAGCGCTTCCGCCCGGGTGTCGCTTCGCACCGCGCTGTCCGGAAGTCATGGAGCACTGCCGGGAGGCGGTCCCGCCCCTGTATGATCGCGGGGGTCGAAGGATGGTGCGCTGCTATATCTACCGGCAGCGGAGCTTCCGCCAGTCGGGCGCGAACCCGACCGGCCGCCCGGGGGCGTGCTGATGGCCTGGCGGGTCGGGATCGATATCGGAGGGACTTTCACCGACCTCGCCGCCCTCGATCTGGAGTCGGGCGAGCTATACCTTCACCAGGTGCCCTCCACTCCCGCGAATCTGGCGGAAGGCGCGGCCGCGGGGCTGCGGGCCCTTGGGGAGAGGATGCCACTCGACGGAATCGGGTTCCAGGCCCATGGGACCACCGCGGGGACCAATGCGCTGATCGAGGGAACCGGGGCACGCACCGGACTGATCACGACGAAAGGGTTCCGGGACCTGCTCGAGATCGCACGGCAGCAGAGGCCTTCCCTTTACGATCTGGGGGCGCGCAAACCGCGCCCGCTGTCGCCGCGGCGGTGGCGGCGTGAAGTGCAGGAGAGAGTGCGATTCGATGGCGCGGTGATGCGGCCGCTGGATACTGCGGAGGTCAAGCGCGAGCTCGCATTCCTGGCCGAAGAGGGCATCGAATCTCTCGCCATCTGTTTCCTGCATTCCTACGCCAACCCGGACCACGAGCGGGTGGTCAGGGGCCTCGCGGAGAGCTTGCTTCCTGGCGTGTACGTCACCGCCTCCAGTGACCTGCTCCCGCGATTTCGCGAGTACGAGCGTCTCAGTACCACGGTCGTCAACGCCTATCTCGGCCCCCTGATGAACCGGTATCTGAACGAGTTGGGCCGGATGGTGGCGGGAGCGGGGATAGAGGGGCCGCCTCACATTATGCAGTCGAATGGGGGGTTGGTTCCCCTCGACACCGCGCGCGGCATTCCCGCGAGTACCGTGCTCTCGGGTCCCGCCGCGGGGGCCGCCGCGGCCGCCTCTGTGTGTGCAGGGCTTCGTCTCGCCCGCGCCATTGCGATCGACATGGGCGGGACCAGCACCGATGTGTGTCTCATCGAAAGAGGCCTGCCCACAGAAGGAGGCCTGCCCACGAGCGCCTCTGGGCGAGAGGTGGGGGGGTACGCGGTGGAGCTTCCCGGAGTCGACGTTCGGTGCATCGGCGCCGGCGGAGGAAGCCTCCTGTGGCTGGATCGGGGAGGGCTCCCGCAGGTAGGACCGAGCAGCGCAGGGGCGGAGCCGGGGCCGGCGTGTTACGGGCGTGGCGGCGAGAATCCGACCTTGACCGACGCCTTCGCGGTGCTGGGGAGGCTGGATTCGGCCGGTCTGCTGGGCGGAGACATGCCCCTGGATCCGGAGACCGCGCGGAGAGCAGTTGGGGAGAAGTTCGGGGACGCCTTAGCGATGGGGCCCGAGGAGGCTGCGTTGGGAGCAGTCAAGCTGGTGGTCTCGAACGTCCGCCGTGCCGTTGAGGGGCTGACGGTCGCCGAGGGGCGTGATCCAAGAGAGTTCTCCTTAGTGGCCGGTGGGGGAGCGGGGCCGTTGATCGCTTGCGAGCTGGCCTCCGAGCTGGGTATACAAGAAGTGATCGTCCCCGGATGGCCAGGCAATCTGTCTGCCTACGGCCTGCTCGCCAGCGACCTCCGCAGGGATTGGGTGGCAACGCGCCTCATCCCCGCATCTTCCGTCCACCTGGGAGAGGTGAGCGACGGTTTTGGGGTGCTGGAGGAAGCGGCGAAGAGTTGGATTGCAGAGACGCGATTGCCCGACGTACGCTGGTCGCTGCTGCGACAAGTGTCTGCCAGGTACGTCGGACAGGATTACGAGCTTCAGGTCCCGGTTCCTGCGCGCGAGCTGGGGGAGGCTGAGCTCCAAGGCCTCGTCGTGGCCTTCCACAGGACCCATGAAGAGCGCTACGGCTACCTGCTGACAGAGCAGCCGGTCGAATTCGTGGACCTCAGCGTGGTTGCAATCGGACGAGTGGCGCACGGGGGCAGGCGAGGGGAGGTGGGGGAGCCGGGAAGGCGCCGACCGCGGCGCCGGACGCGTGCTATCTTTGTGGACGAGAGCGTTCGCTTTCACGAGTGCGCGGTGTAGGTCTCGGTGGTCGCCGTGTCGTTAGAAGAAGTTGAGGGGCCGGCGAGCATCGACCAGTACAGTGCCACTACCTACCTGCCTCCCGGGTACCGCGGGCGCGTCGACGAAGCGGGGAACCTCCGACTCACTCAGGAGGCGCGGCGATGAGCTGCGCTCGACCCGCGGGTCAAGACCCGGTCACGCTGGCGGTGATTGCGAACGGCCTGCTGGCCGTTGCGGAGGTGATGGGGGAGGCGCTCGTGCGAAGCGCCTTCTCACCCAACATAAGGGAGCGCCGAGACTGCTCTACAGGCGTTTTCGATGCGCAGGGCCGGCTGATCGCCCAGGCGGAGCACATCCCGCTTCATCTGGGGTCGATGCTCGGGGTGGTGGGAGCCGTGCTCGGCAAGTACTCCCGAGAGAGCCTATGCCCGGGAGACGCCTTCGTCTCAAATGATCCCTATTTGGGCGGGGGGACGCATCTGCCCGACGTCACTGTGGCCTCGCCTTTCTTCTTCCGGGGAGAGCTGGCGGGGTTCGTCGCGAATGTGGCGCACCATACCGACATCGGCGCGCAGGTGCCGGGTGGCATCTCCGGGGATGCGCGTTCAATCGACGAGGAAGGGCTGCGGCTGCCACCCACCAGACTCGCCGCCGCGGGGGAGTTGTGCCAGGACGTTATCGGCCTCTTCATGTCTCGGTGTCGGATGCCGGAGCAGCGACGGCTGGACCTGGTGGGCCAGCTCGCCGCCAATCGCGTGGGCTTGGCTCGGCTGGAGGAGTTGGCGGAGAGATACTCGTGGGCCACTGTCCGGGAGGCGACGGAGAGCGTCCTGGCGGCGACGGAGAGACGACTGAGAGCCGCGGTTGAGGCAGTGCCGGATGGATGTTATGAGGCCGAGGATGAGATGGAGGGGATCGAAGGAGAGGGGATGATCCCCATTCGCGTGTGCGTGGAGGTGAGAGGCGATCGGCTTCGACTCGACTTCTCGGGGTCCGGGCCGCCCTCTCGCGGCGCCATCAACGTGCCGCGCAATGCGCTGCTCGCCACTGTCTATTACGCGGTGAAGGCCGGCCTCGACCCGGAGCTTCCCTCCAACGCAGGTCTCCATCGGGCAATCGCAGTCTCCGTGCCCGAGGCGTGCATCCTGAACGCGCGCCCACCGGCAGCCGTGGGGGCGCGCACCGACACTTGCCAACAGGTCGCCGGTCGGATCATAGAGGCATTTGCGAAGGCTATGCCGGGGCGGCTGCCCGCGCCGAGCAATGATGCCAGCACCGCGGTTGTGTTCTCCGGCGTGGACCCGCGCCGGGGCCGGGAGTACGTATACGTGGAGGCCATCGCCGGTGGCGCAGGCGGCGGGCCCGAGGAGGACGGTCTGGACGGCGTGCAGGTCCATGTAACGAATACGTCCAATCTGCCGGTCGAGTCTCTGGAGCACGCTTTCCCGCT
>JAUVSA010000146.1 GCA_030597345.1 Bacillota bacterium | reverse complement strand
TCGCCAGCGCTTCGACTATCCCGACGAGCGCCGCCTCTCGCGATTCCCCCGTCAGCAGCTCATCGACGACCTCGATTGCCAACTCAGCGTCCGCCTCCGCCATCTCTCCCACCACCAACCTCACGATCTCCGGATGGCTCCCGATCTCCGTGAGCAGGGCGCGCGCCCGTTCGGGCTCCCTGCCGGCGAGCGCCATCGCGATCCGGCCGAGCGCCCACCGGCGCGCTGGCTCGGGAAGCCCCGATGTGAGCTCGATCGCGCGCTCGGGGTCCGACTCAGCCAGGCCCACCGCCACTTCCGCCTGCGCAGAGTCGGGCGCAACCAGGATCGCGCTCACATATCCCAGCGCGGTCTCCGGGTCGCTCGCAGCGGTCCGCGCGGCCGCGCTTGCCAGCATGGCCGACCTCACCACTTCGTCACTCACCCACTGCACAAGCCCCACGACCTCCTCCGCTGGTCGCCTTTCCGAGATGACCCATACTGCCTGGCTGCGCAGACGACCGGAGCCAATCGCCGCCGCCACCTCGACCGCCCGCTCCGGCTCGGTCGCCGCCAGCCGGGGAGCCGCTGCCGCCCGTGACCGATCTGCCGCGGCGCCCGTCAGTTCCCACGCGCGCATGAGCTCCAATGCCGCCGACGGATCCGACCGCATTCGCCCCAGCACCACCGCCAGACGGCTTTCCTCGAGGGGCAGTTCAGGGATGGCCGCCAGCGCCCCCTCGCCAAGAACCGCAATCTCATCGAGGAGCAATCGCTGCTCCGCAAGCCGGTGATCCGAGTTGGGGATGCGGAGCAGCATCCGCCCGGCAGTGTTGCCGATCTGGCGGGCCCTCTCTCGATCCGTGGCGGCCAAGTTGCGGACAGCCACCCCCATCGCGCGAGCCGCGTCCGAAGGTCGCTGCACCCCTGCAGCCGTGTTCAGCGCTGCCTGCGGATCGTGGCTGGCGAGCGCGCACGCGATCGACCGCAGCGCAGCGGACTGATCCCCCGATAGCTGGATCTTCATCGCCGCACTGTGGGCCTCGGACAGGTAGTCGCGGGCAGCAGACCCACGCGCTGACGAACCCCCAATCACTGTCAGAGCAAGGGAAAGAGCGCCAATAAGAACCGGTGGCCGGAGGGCGACTCCCACAGCACGCAGCCTCGATAGCCGACTTCCCCTCTGCTTCTCGCCCACCGGCGGGGACTCCTGCATTCCGCCGCGGGCCCTCCACGTGCGGCCGGGGATCGCGCGCTTAGGCGCGTGGATCGCGCGCTTAGGCGCGTGGATCGCGTGCTCAGGCGCGTGGATGATAGGCGCGATGAACCTCTCGCAGGTGGTCTACGGAGACATGTGTGTAGACCTGCGTCGTCACGATACTGGCGTGCCCGAGAAGCTCCTGGATGGCCCGCAGGTCGGCGCCGCCCGCCAGCATATGGGTCGCGAATGAGTGGCGCAACGAGTGCGGTGAGATGGCGCTTCGAATCCCCGCCTGGCGCCCATAGCGCCGCACAATCCGCCACACCGCCACCCGCGTCAGGGGGCGGCCCTTGTTGCCGAGGAAGAGCGCCGGCGCTGCCTCGCGGCGACATGCCAGGTAAGCGCGTGTCTTCTCGACGGCCGGTCTGCCCACTGGCACGATCCGCTCTTTCGATCCCTTCCCGATACACCGCACCAACCCGAGATCGAGGTTGATGTCACCTCGCTCGAGGCCGACCAGCTCGGATACCCGCAGGCCCGTGGCATATAGCAGCTCGATCAGCGCGCCGTCCCGTAGACCCCGTAGTGTATTGGCTTTCGGTTGTGCGAGGAGCTGCTCGACCTCTTCGATTGAAAGCACCGAGGGAAGCCGACGCAGGAGTTGGGCGGCTGGCAGGTTTGCCGTCGGGTCCGCCGAGATCACTTCCTCCCGAGCCAGGTGGCGGTAGAATGAGCGCAGCGCGGACAGCTTCCGCATCACCGTGGCCGGGGCCGACCCGGAACGACGAAGCCGCCCCAGGAACATGATCAGGTGAGATTCCTCCACCGCGCCCACCTCATCCACCCCTTGCGCCGTGAGGAAGCGCAGATGATGCACGAGGTCCCGCTCGTAGGCTTGAACCGTGTTCAGCGCCAGCCCGCGCTCGACCGCAAGACTATCCAGAAAGGCTCGCAGCTGCTGCTCGAAACCGGCAGGCAAACTCGCGGGTTGGCGATGTGTTGTGGTCATCGACAAGAGTTGCCACGTTCCCGGCCGCCAGCGCAAGAGATACGCGGGAAGAACAAGGTCCCCAGGCAAACGAGAGAGAGGGCGACTTGGGCGCGGAAGCCCTTCGTCTCCCGTCCATGATAGCTGCTGTGGGTGGGCAGCAGCAGGCGACTCGACGGGATATTGAGCACCCGCGCAACGACGTTCTCCAGGTCCGGCAAGGCCGCCCCGATCGCGCCCGCGAACTCCCGCGATTCCGCTCCCCGCGTCAGGCCGATGATCCCCAGCGCGCCAGCCAGGAGAACCGCCTCTCTCGCTATGTCCAGGTCGCGGTGCGGCAGCGCATCGGCCGCTAGGTGCGAGATGGCCCCCAGCAGCAGCGCCTGCCCGCGGCTCCGACACCGTCCCCCGATGGCGGCCCCGGTCAGCGCGTGGACTGCAGCAATCATACTTTCATATCCCCCACAACCACGCGAAAACGGCATGGATCGAACCATCCATGCCGCGGCTGCAATACTTCGTATCCGGCCCTAGCGCGAACGTTGTTCCGGCTCAATGCCGTTCAGCCAGCACCAGTACTTGTGGATCGTCCACAAGTAGTTGATGGTTTCGCGATACGGGGGCACGCCCCCGTATCGGGCAACTGCCCCGGGGCCCGCGTTGTAGGCGGCGAGCGCTTTGTTCCATTCGTTTTCCCCGTACTTGTCGAGGTTGCGACGAATGATCCGGATCGCCACGTGCAGGTTGGCAATCGGATCATAGGGATCGACGTTGTGCGCGGCCGCCGTGGCCGGCATCAACTGGCCCAGCCCCATCGCCCCTTTGTAAGAGCGCGCCCTCGGGTTGAAGCGCGACTCCGCCGCGATCACAGCCACCGCCAAGTACGGATCAACCCTGTACTTCGCCGAGTAGGTGACGATGCTCTCGGCGATGGTGCTGACCTCCTTCGGGGCCAGCTTCGGATTCAGATACGTGATGGCGCGCTTGATCAGCAGCAGCGGATCCTCGCCGCGCGTCGGCATCGGCGCCAGGCGCCTGAGCTCAGCCTCGGAACGCGTGATCTCCTCCGGGTCTGTCGGTGGGAACTCCAGCGCAGTCAGCGCCGCCCTCTGCAGCAGCTCCAGCGGCGTTCTGTCCGCCGTAATGCCCACTAAGTGCAAGCGAGAGCGGCCGGAGGCGTCCGCAGGCTTCACCAGGCAGCGAACCCGCGCCCCCACGCGGGCCTGCGACGGATTTCCCTCACACTCAATCTCCACAGTCGTCTTGTCCACGAATTGCAGCAGGATCGTCCCCCTCTCGCCCACTTCAAACATCCCCTTTATCACCCCGGGAAGCTCCAACGGACGTTCTGGGGCCACCCGCCGAGCACGCTCCAGCTGCGGGCCGCTCACCACTTCGAGCGCCTGGAGCTCTCGCGCCGACCGCTCGAATTCCGCCTCAGTACTCCCCAATGCGAATCCAGCAGCCCAGGCCACTGCAAAGAGAGCGATGGGTACCATCATCCCCATCGCGCGACTCTTCCGCTGATCGGCCCCTGCCTTGCCTGTTCGCATGACATCATCATTATACCGCAGTTGCCCGCCCCCGGCAACGTACCGCGGCCCCCCATGGGCCAGAACCGCTAATCCCATCGCAGGCATCTGGGGCAAGTCGGCAGAATCGTTCCTGCGGACGCGGCGGCCGTCCCTGCTGGCCGCTCCGTCCACTCGAAGGCCCGTGGCACAGCCTCGGCCTGGCTTATAAGACACAGGAGGTTACCATGGCGAACATAGCGCCAAGTGTTGTGGAGATCATCGGCAACACGCCCCTCGTACAGCTCAACCGGGTCACCGATGGCGCCCCAGCACGTGTATTGGCCAAGCTCGAGTTCTACAACCCCGGCGGAAGCGTGAAAGACCGCATCGGCTGGTCCATGATCGAGGCGGCGGAGATCGACGGCCTCATTCAGCCCGGCAAGACGGTCCTAATCGAGCCCACGAGCGGTAACACCGGCATCGCTTTGGCCATGGTTGCCGCCGCTCGCGGTTACCGCCTCATCCTCACGATGCCCGAGACCATGAGCCAGGAACGACGCCTGCTCCTCCGCGCCTTCGGTGCCGAGCTGGTGCTCACGCCAGGCGACAAAGGCATGTCCGGAGCCATCGGCCGTGCCGAGGAGCTCCTGTCGGAGACCGAAAACAGCTTCATGCCCCAGCAGTTCAAGAACCCGGCCAACCCCAAGGCACACCGCGAAACCACTGCCGAGGAGATCTGGCGCGACACCGATGGCAGCCTCGACGTTTTCGTTGCCGGCGTCGGCACCGGCGGCACCATCACCGGCGTCGGAGAGGCGCTCAAACCCCGACTGCCGGACCTGAGGATTGTCGCCGTCGAACCCGGCGGGTCGCCCGTCCTGTCGGGCGGAAAGCCAGGCCCCCACAAGATCCAGGGCATCGGCGCCGGGTTTATGCCCGACGTGCTCGATATGGACGTCGTTGACGAGGTAATTACAGTAACGGACGAGGACGCCATGGCCATGGCGCGCCGTCTGATCTGTGAGGAAGGGCTTCTTTGCGGGATCTCCGCGGGCGCTAACACCTGGGCCGCGGTGCAGCTCGCGAAGCGTCCCGAGAACAACGGCAAGACAATCGTCACCGTTCACCCGAGCACCGGAGAGCGATATCTTTCGACCGCGCTGTTCGCCGATCTCGCAGAATAGCAGCACGTCTCGTTACATGACCACTCGGGTCACGCCGCAGACACAGAGAAGCGCGGACCCGGCCGAAGGGCAGGGCCTCTCGGCATGCTGATCTGGCGAACTGTCCCCGAATCGTCCCGACGCGCCTTCCGGTGGGATGCCGTCTCAGGCGTGCTCAGTGGGGTGTACTTTGGGGCCGTCTTCCCGTTTCTCGGCGTCATCGCGCGCAGCGATCTGCACGCGTCTCCCTATCAGATCGCACTCATGGCCGCGGGGTGGTCCGTCGGCAACCTCTTCACTCCCCTCGTCGCCTACCACATCCGCGGTCGCGCCAAACTGCCATACGTATTGTGGCCCTGGCTCCTCGGCCGCGCCATTCTGCTGCTAATGCCCCTGGCCACCGTCGCTCCAACCTTCGTCGCTCTCAGCTTCCTGGGTTTCGCTGTGAGTGCTCTCGCCGGGCCGGCCTACGCCGCGGTCATCCGGGACGCCTATCCGGTGGAGCGACGCGGCTCTCTCATGGGCCTCGTGCGGGTGGTCGCGGTGGCCGGCTCCATCGTCGGCGCCATGCTGGCCGGCCTCCTTCTGGATCAGATCGGCTTTCGCTGGGTGTTCCCGGCGGCCGCGCTCATGGGCATCGCAGGTGTAGCCTCCTTCGCTCGCATCGGCGTGCTCGCCGAGCCGACCCCGTCCCAGCAGCGCCCGCCGCAGATCTGGGACTCCTTCAGGCTGCTAACAAGGGACCGCGATTTCGCCCTCTATGCTGCCGGATTCTTCCTGTACG
>JAUVSA010000288.1 GCA_030597345.1 Bacillota bacterium | reverse complement strand
CCGGAAGGAGCGTCAGTTCTAATGCTGTGCCGACGATGTGGCATGGAGAGCACAACAACCGACGTCTGTGAGTGGTGCAAGCGGCCGATGCTGCCGCAAGGAGCGAGCATTTCGCAGCAGGCGGCCGGGCAGCAGGCGGCCGAGCAGGTGGAGGGCGAGCAGGTGGAGGCCGTCCAGCCGGAGGAGGAGCCCGAGCAGGCAGCCGGGGCGGAGGCGGAGGCGCTGCCAGCAGAGCCCGAAGCTGTGGCGAGGGAGCGGGAAGGGGCGGCAGAAGCGGCCGACGCCTCCGTGCTGCGTCCATTGGGCGGTGGAGAAAAGACACCGAGCCCAGGCGCGCCGGCGCCGGGAGCGTCAAGCCACGGCCTGGGAGATGGGGCGACACAGACATCCGTCGACCTATCCCAGTACGCGGGGACGGATGAGTCGATCTTCCGGCCGATAGAGCGCCCGGAGACGACGGGCACGATAGGTGGCGCTGACCCGCTGGGGATACGGCGGCGAGGGCTAGGGAAGATGAAGACCGTATCCGATATCCCCGAGAACACTAGGCTGATGCGGTCCGTAGTCGCAGGGATTATCGTCTGCGTGATATTTGCGTTGTTCCAGATGATATTGAGTCGGATGATCGAGGATCATCCAGAGGTGCCGAACAGTCTGGTATTCGGAGCATTTCCTCTCATCAAGAGTCTGGGCAGCAGCGGCAGCATCATGTCAGTGCTGCTCTATGGAGTGCTGATGGGGATCATAATGGGACTGATGCTGGGGGCACTCCTGGTGCGACTGAAGAGGGGCTCGTTCATCGGCCTACTGGTGGGGCTGGCGGTCGGGTACGGGCTGCAGAATCCGCCGTGGGGGATGATTGCGGGGGCAGCATGCGGGATCGCGATCGGAGTGATAGCCACGCGCGGCCTGCGGCAAGTGGTCAACGTGTAGCCTGGGTGGGTGGGGTCGAGGCCCGTCGGCGGCGAGGGGGAGGGAGAGCCCCCAGCCCTCTTGGCGGAGCAGGAATGAGCGGGGCGGCCGGCGCTGGGCCCTTTCTGGCACCGGGTGAATGGCAGGAGGCAACGCGCGATGGAGGGAGAGAACTCGTCGCCTGTGGATCCGGAGCTGCTGGCGATACTGGCGTGTCCGAAGTGCAAGGTTCGGGTGGAGCTGGAGCAGGATCGTCTGGTGTGCGGGCAATGTGGGAGACGGTACCGCGTCGAGGACGGGATACCGATCATGCTGATAGATGAGGCGGAGCCGGCTGCTGCCGGCTGGAAGCCCAAGGGGAAGTGAGGGCCGGGGCGAGGGGCAGGCGGGACAGGCCTGCCGAACAGGGAGGCGGAGGAGCGGGGCTGCTGGCCTGATGTCATTTCCTGATCTTTCTGTCTGCATCGTTAACTGGAATACGCGTCGCTATCTCGAGCAAGCTCTCGCTTCCGTGCTGGATGCAGGGAGCGTGATTGGCCTCCAGGTGGTAGTGGTGGGCAACCGATCCGGAGACGGCAGCGCGGAGATGGTGCGCGAGCGGTTCCCGGGCGTAACGCTGCTGGAGAGCGGTGAGAATCTCGGCTTCGCGCGCGGCTACAACCGCGCCGCCCGGGAGGCCGCGGGGCGGCATCTGATGATGCTGAACCCCGACACGGTGGTCCGGCCAGGTGCGCTGGAGCGGCTGGTCGCTTTCCTTGACTCACACCCACGGACGGGCGCGGCGGGGCCGCGTCTGCTGAATCCCGACGGCAGCCTGCAGCTCTCGTGTCGGCGGTTTCCGCGGCCGCTGGCGGCCGTTTTCCGAAACACGGTGCTGGGGCGGCTGGTTCCGGGGAACCGATTCACGCGGGACTATCTGATGACTGACTGGGACCACGAGACGGTGCGGGAGGTGGACTGGGTATCGGGGGCGGCGATCTGCATTCGGCGGGAGGCCTGGCGGGAGGTGGGGGGACTCGACGAAGGATACTACATGTACGCGGAGGACATGGATTGGTGCCTGCGGGCGGGTGAGGCCGGGTGGGACATCCACTATGTGCCGGAGGCAGTGATCGTCCATCGCATTGGGGCGAGCAGCGACCAGCGGCCGGCGGCGATGGTGAGGGAGTTTCACCGGAGCATGGCGCGGTTCTATCGGAAGCACTACGCGCGCCACTGGCCATGGGGTCTGAGGTGGCTGCCAGTGGTGGGCATCCGCGTGCGGGCGGCGCTTGTTCTGGCGCAGACGTTCCTGCGTCGCGGCCGCGATCTGACGAGGGGGCCCCGGAGGGAGAGAGGGTGAGGCGGCAGACGGGGAGAGAGCAGGTGGCGGTCGCCGCGGTAGTCGTGCACGATGTGGCGCTGCTGATTGCGGTCTTCTACGCGCCGATCTTCTGGGGGAGCTTCAACACCAGCGGGCAGGCCTTCGTCACGGGGGCGGTCGGCCTGGCGGCGCTGGCATCGTTGTTCGCGCGCTGGGTGGACGGGCGTCCGCCAGCGCGGATTCCCAACGCGATCCACCTGCCGGCGGCGGCATTTCTCGCGATTTCGGCCCTCAGCGCAATGTTCTCGGTCAGCTGGCACGCGAGCATGCTGGAAGTGTGCCGGATCGGTGTGGGAGTGGTGCTGTTCTGGCTGGTGGCGAACCGGGCGCTGCTGCGGGCGGCTCCGACGAGTCTGACCGCGGCGGCTTTCGGATGCTCGGTCGTGCTGGCCACTTTCATCCCGGTAGCGGGTGAGGAGGGGATGGCGCTGAAGCTCTTCTCCGTCATCGGGGTGGGGGTGACGTGTGCGGTGATCGCGAGCGGGACGAAGGAGAGGGACGCGACCCAGTGGCTGCGCGCGGCGCTGGTGCTGAGTGCGGCGCTGGTGGTGGCGCTCTACGGACTGCGAGAGAAGGTGGAGGCGTGGCGGCTGCTGGAGAATCCGACCTGGCAGATATTCAGCACCTTCTTCAACCCCAACCCGCTGGCCGGGTTCTTCGCGATGGTGTTCCCGCTGGCGGTGAGCGCGGCCTTGGTGGCGGCGGTGCTGTGGCAGCGGCTGGTGTGGGGGTTCTGTGCGCTGTTGGTTGCGGTCACGATCCTGCCGACCTACTCGAAGGGGGGAATGCTGGCATTCCTGGTGGCCGCGGCGTGATCCGTCGTGCGTCGTGTGGGGCCGGAGCGTTGGTCGCGGTGGGCGTTCGCGGGCTCGCTGGCGGCTGGGGCGGCCGGTGCGATGGCGGTAGGGCTGG
>JAUVSA010000039.1 GCA_030597345.1 Bacillota bacterium | reverse complement strand
CGATGTCCACACATTGGCGATCGTAAGCGCCCGACCGGGTGGGGGCAAGGACCGGACCGAACTCGTCGGCATCGCTGGAGCACAAGCCTATTGGCTGGAACGGAGAACGTCGGGATCATCGGAGACGACGGTTCTCCGTCGGGTCGCTCTTCCCCGGGGGGAGCCGGAAACCCTGATTCGAGAGGCGGGTCGGCGAGCGGCGGTGCTGACACAGGATGCTCTGGTGTGGACGGCTGCGTCGCTGGAGGGCGCGGAGGCCAGTCAGTTTCTGGCAGTCAAGCAACGTTCGCTAAGGAACGGAGCAGTGAAGGTGATCGCCGACTGGCTGAGCACTAGCGGGGAGCTGCAGGCCTCGCGCGACGAGGTGTATGTGCAGGGGCGCAGTTGGCTGTGGCGCCTGGGGAGCGAACGCGGAGAGCAGCGGCGGCTGCGCCGGTGTCCGGGCGGTTTCGTCACGGCTCGGGTGGTGGGGGATGAGCAGTATCTCGTGCTGCGATCGCGGGACGGTCTGGCAGTTGCCGCGAGGCCGCTCACGTGGTGGTCGAGGATTCGGAGTTTCATCACGGCTATGAGGGGCATCGGGGGCGGCAGATGAAGAGAGAGGTATCTCCGATCATCGGCATTGTCGGCATCTTGCTGGCCCTCACGATCGTTCAGGTGCTCTACTGGCGGGGCCTGATCTGGGAGCCGCCGAGACCAACAGTGGGGGGCGGCGGGCCGGGCGGAGGCGGCGAGGCAAGTGTGACGCCCTCCGGACTTGCGGAGGTGAGCGTTACCACTGTTGCGGGCGGGCCAGCTCCCGGGTATCGCGATGGCCCCTCGGCGGAGGCCCGCTTCGACGGGCCGGCCGCGGTGGCGGTGGGCCCGAGGGGCGACATATATGTGGCGGACAGCCGCAATCACTGCGTGCGGGTGGTGGGGCGAAGCGGCCAGGTCGCCATCTTGGCCGGGGCGGCAGGCGAGCCCGGCTACGCCGACGGGACCGGGTTGGAGGCGCGCTTCTTCGCGCCCGCCGGCATTGCCGTAGCTTGGGATGGAAGCTTGCTGGTGGCCGACACGGGCAACCATCGCATCCGCCGCGTCACGCTGGAGGGCCGGGTGTCAACCTATGCGGGGGCAGAGACGCCAGTCGATGATCTGGGGCGGCCGGTTGGGGGATATGGAGACGGCCCGTCGGCGCGGGCAGAATTCCGGTATCCCGTCGGTCTGGCAGTTGACGAAGACCAAGCGGTGTACGTCGCCGATGCCGGCAATGGCTGTGTGCGGGTGATCTCGGCCGGTGGTGAGGTGAGCACCTTGCCGATCTCGGGAGAGGAAGAGCTGGGGACGCCAACCGAGCTTGCGCTGGGGCCGGGGGAGGAGATCTGGGTCGTCGACACTTCGACCGGAGGCGTGTGGGCGGGTCCGCGGGAGGGCCCTCTGAAGCGGCTGGGAGAGGAGGTGGACGGCCTCGCTGCGCCATCGGGGATCGCGGTGCTGAGGAGAGGGTCAGAGGAGGCCGGGGTCTATATTGCAGATGCCGGGAACCACTGCCTCTGGCAGATTCGGAAAGAGGGATTGCTCTTGATCGCCGGGCAGGACGATGGGTACGACGGCGGATGGGAGGACGGACCGGGATACGCGGCGCGATTCTCGACGCCTGCGGGCCTGGCCAGCGGCGGCGCGGACGAGCTGTACGTAGCGGATTTCGGAAACAACTGCCTCCGGCGGGTGACGCTGAGGGGCAGTGGCGAGGAGGCAGACTGAGTGCAGATTGAGATCCGGGGGTTACGCAAAGTCTATCCAGGGGGCGTGACTGCACTGGATGGGATAGACCTGACCATCCCGCCCGGGGTGTTCGGCCTGTTGGGTCCCAATGGGTCCGGAAAGACGACGTTGATGCGGATTCTGGCGACCCTGCTGGAGCCCAGTGCGGGGGAGGCGTATGTGGACGGACACGACGTGCGCCATGACAAGGCGGCGATCCGCCGCATGCTGGGATACATGCCTCAGGAGTTTGGATTCTATCCCAGTCTCACTGTCTACGAGACGCTGGACTACTTCGGCCTTCTCTGTCGCATCAACGATCCAAGTGAGCGCAGGTCGCGCGTGGAGCAGTCTCTGGGCCGGGCCAATCTCGATGAGGTGGCGGGGCGGCGCGTGAGCACTCTGTCCGGGGGAATGAAGCAGCGCCTTGGGATCGCCCAGGCTCTTCTCAACGATCCATCCGTGCTGATAGTAGATGAGCCCACGGCCGGGCTCGATCCTGAGGAGCGGATGCGGCTGCGAAACCTGCTGGTGGAGCTCGCCGCCGGGCGTATCGTAATCCTCTCGACGCACATCGTCAGCGATATCTCGGTTACCGCGGAGAGGCTCGCCATATTGGACCGGGGCCGGGTGCTCTTTGCCGGTCCGGTGGCCGAGCTGCTCGCTCCGCTCGAGGGCAGGACTTGGATCATAGACATTGGGGAGGAAGAGCTCGGCCAGATCCGCGAGCAGTACTTCGTGACCGGAGTATTCCGCTCGGCGACAGGGATGCAGGTGCGGGTCATCGCGGATGAGATGGCGGACTCGCGCGGGTATTCGGCAGCCCCGACGCTCGATGATGCGTACGTCACAACCATGAAGCAGGAGGCGCGGCTGGATGACGTGGCCTGAGCTACGGGCCAGCGCAGCTATGATCAGGCGCGAGCACCAACTCGCCTGTCGCAGCGCTGCGTTCTGGGCGATGGTCGCACTCGGCTCGCTGCTGGTCCTCTGGCGGGCGACTGTGCCCGGGACCTCGGCCGCGCTGGCGGCGTATCAGACGAGGCAGACGATAGTGCTCGGGGTAGGTGTGGTGGCGATTTTCCTCGGGGGGGCGGCCGCGCGAGACCGCCGGTACGCGGTGTCGGAGCTGGTGCTGGCGAAGCCATGGGGCAGCTCCCCGGCGCTGGTGGTGACCCGCTTCCTGGGCGTGTGCTTCTCCCTCCTCGGCGCGACCGCGATCATGCTGCTTGTCTCCGGGGTGGGGCAGGCGGTGCTGGGGGGGACGCCGTGGCGACCGGGGCCGTATGTGGTTGCCCTGCTCGTGTCGGCGATTCCGATAGGTCTTGCCACGGCGTTGGGGTTTTCGCTGGCCACCCTCTTCACCACGCCGTTGGCATCGGGAATCGCGGCCCTGTATTGGGTCGTCATTCCTCTCACGCGAGCGCATCTGCCTATGGCGTTCGATGTGACTCTATGGCAAGACTGGCCGAAATCCTTGCTGCTCGGGGCGGCCCTGGTGAGCCTCACGGCGGCCCTCTATGCGCGGTCGGCGCGCCGGGAGGGAGGCAGCGGACGGCGCGCGGGATGGACAGCCGCCCTCCTGTTCGCTGCTGCTCTCGCGGCCGTTCTCGTCGTTACCGCCCGCGGAGATGACGGGCTGCTGGAGCCGGACCCGGTGCTGTCGGCGATGGCGAGTCAGGTGGCGGTGGAGGATCGAGGCGCTCCCGGGTTCTGGCTGACGGACTCGGAGGGCCGGCTGGTGGGACTGAGTGACTTCCGCGGCGGCCCCGTCGTGCTTGCGTTCTGGGGTCCGGGTGCGCCGCACTCGGCGCGCGCCCTCACACTCCTCGACGAAGTCGCGGGGGAGTTTCAGCAGCAGGGGCTGGCCTGTATCGCCGTATTGCTGGACAGGGACGCGGCCGCCATGCGTTTGTTCGGCGGAGAGGGAGAAGATGGTGTGCTGCTGCTGTGGGACCGCGGCCGACACTTCGGAGATGGCATGGAATGGTCTGACTCCCCACTTGCCGTCTCGTACGGAGTTACGGCGGTCCCCACCGCGTTCCTCATCGACCAGAAGGGAACGCTGGTCGCGGGACTGCACGGCGAGAGCAACTTGCACCGTCTGCGTCCTGCGATTCTCCGTTTGCTGGGCGAGAGATGACAGATAGCCGGCAGAACTCGACGGCCGGGCAGCGGGGAGCCGGGCTGTGGGCCTACAATGTCCGAATACTGGTGGGCAACACGTATTGGCTGATCGCGACGCCAATCGCGGCAACTCAACTGGTCCTGTTCTGGAATATGGCGACGGCGACGCTGTTCTCGCCGACGCGGGCCGCACAAACGATCGAGCTGCTGGCACCGATTCTGGGCGCGTTCCTCTGTGCGCACATCCTGGCGCCGGAGCAGGACGGAGTCGGAGAGCTGGTGTTCGTTCGGCCGATATCGATCGAGCGGGTGCTGCTGCTGCGGCTGGCGGTAATTTTCGCGTTTGTCCTGGTGGTGTTGATTCCCGCTCTTGTGATCTACCAGGTGGGGATCGACGATTTCCCGTTGGCTCTGACGGTGGCTGCCGCGGCGCCATCCGTGCTGTTCCTCTCGCTCTTGGCGATGGCACTTGCGAGCGCCACTCGGCACCCGCTGATCGGTTTTGGCGGAGCAGGCATCTTCTGGGTGCTCGACGTGGCCGTTGGGAGCTACTTCAACCCGCTGGTGTGCCTGCATGGCTTCGCCGGCAACCTGGCCGGCCGGCCGATGGCCGAGCAGTGGATGATCGGGAAGCTGGTTCTGTTGGGCCTGGCTGTGCTGCTGTACCTGTGGAATCGCAGCCTGCTGGGTCGCCCCGCGGCGCCGCGGCGCTGGGTGGGAGTGGTGCGGCGGGGGCTCTTGATCTGCGTCCTTCTGCTGGCATATGTCGCAACAGGCGCGGCCTATAAGGTGGCGTACGGGATTCGCCACGAGCGTGACTCCGGCTATCGCACCCGTCTCTGGTACCAGCAGCAATTCCGCGGCTACGGCCCGCTTCCGGTCGCCTGGATGTTTGGGCCAGCGTTTCCTCTTTACGTCCAGGCGGAACTCGGGCGCGA
Source organism: Bacillota bacterium (assembly GCA_030597345.1). Taxonomy (GTDB): domain Bacteria; phylum Armatimonadota; class Hebobacteria; order Hebobacterales; family Hebobacteraceae; genus JAUVSA01. The sequence goes on along the minus strand of JAUVSA010000039.1, from coordinate 6,502 downwards.
CCTCCCACTGGGGGGGACGGGGTCGAGTTCGTTGTGGACACGGCTGGATGCGACTCGCATGGAGCTGCTCCTGGAGCGGTACCCGGATAGCATATGGGCCGACAACGCCCAATTCGAGCTGGCGAGCTACTGGCGCCGACGGCGAGCGGCCCAGACGTGGGAGGTTGTTAGCTATCGGGCTGGCGCAGGCCGTCCGGTAGAGACGCGGATGGCGGAGGAGGTGGAGCGGGCCGCGGACGAATTCCAGAGGCTGGTCGATCGCTATCCCGACAGCCCCTTTGCACCTCTTGCCCTATCGGAGCGCGCGCAGATCGGCCTCAGCGTTCTGGACTTCGGCATGGCGATCGCAGCCTATGAGCGTCTCGTCACAGAGTACTCACGTGTCCCGGAAGCCTACCAGGCAGGCACGGCCTTGAGCGCCATGTACTCCCGGGAACAGAGATACGAGGAAGCTTTGAGAGCGGCCGATGTCGCTGCTGGGGCAGCGGCGTGGCATCTGCGAGCAGAGGCTCTGCTCGCCGCGGCACAGTCGGCGAGCCACTTGGGGAGCAAGGAACTCTCGCTCCGGCTATATGAACGGGCGCGCGCGGCCGCGGTGGATGCCGTGGAGAGAGCTATAAGAGGGGAGAGGAACCCGACGAGGATGGCAAAGCGAGAGCTGTTCGAACGATCCAACATGGTGATCGGAGCTTGCGAGTCGGCCCTGTCGGGGCGTGCGACGCATCCCGCGCCGATGCGGGCGGGGACCGAGGTTCTGGGGCGAGTCATGCGAGATGGCCAGGGAGTGCCAGGGGTGCGAATAGCGGTCGGCGCCTCGTCGAACTCCCAGGGCCTGCCGACGCCTTTCTCAGATGGAGCAGTTGCGAGCGCGACGACTGCTCAGGACGGCGGGTTCCGTCTGTCATCGGTGCGGCCTGGGCGGTACCCGGTCGCTGCCTTCGCACTGAGAGTTCCCGAGGATGAGCAAGACTTGGCGGTGGACGGGCTGTCACTTCCGATTCTGGTGGAGAGCGTCCCGGTGATGCTCCCGGACCTAGAGCTGAGAGTCGCAGGCATAGAGGAGGAGGAGTCAACGTCCGCCGCAGGCCCGCCCCGGGACGAAGTCAGGGAATCGCGACCCGCGGGCAGGAGGTCGCGGGGCGAAGTCAGGGGGTCGCGATCCGGGGGCGGGAGGTCGCGATCCGCGGGCGGCAGGTCGCTATCCGGGGGCAGGGGACCCGAGCGGGAGGGGCGTCGCGGCGGCGCGAGGGGAGGACGCCGAGGGTAGCAGGGAGGCGGGTCGAGCCGGCTGTCGCTGGAGCGCATGTCATAACCCTCACTCGCCTGGCTGTCCGTTAGAGACGCTGGCATGAAATGCGCCTGCTGGAGGTTATGAAGCAGCTGCTAGCGACCCAATCTGAGGACGTAGGTGCCCTGCCTATCGCGGAGAGTAACGGAGGTTCTGTCTACGGACTCCACGCGAATCTGGTCGGTCAGCAGGTCGCCCTCTTGTACGACGTGGTGATCATCCCCGACGCGGAGAACCGCGGTGTTGGGATGGCCAAGGATTATGCCAGTGACGCGGAGGGTGTTCCGAGAGCTGGCGGCGGAGGCGCGCGGAGGCGGCGGCAAGGACGGCACCGAGGCATGCTGGTCGACAGATCGGGGAGCAGCTGGCTGGGCGGCGCCGCGCCTTCGAGGTGCGATCACGGGATGGAAGGGGTCGCGCTCGGGCGGGGGGACGGGTGTGACCAGGGCGGCCAGGCGAAGTGAGGGCCGAGAGGGGTTGGCGACAGCGGCCGGGTGGGCATGGGTGCGAGATTCCTCGGCCTTGACCTTGGCCTCCCAATGGCGGTGAAGCACAACGTAGCGGATGCCAATGACGGCCCACAAGACGAGCAAGGCCGCGGCGAGAACAATGAGCTTGGTCTTGTCTTTCTTATCGTACTTCATGGCCGGCTCCTCTGAGGTCGGTCCGGGCTAGCTAGCTGAGGCGGGCTCCACGGGCGGCGGAATGGGAGTCCTTACGAGGTAGAGATCAATGGTGATGGTGCCGTTGACCCGCGGGTATCCGAGTTGGGTGTCTGCCGAGATCTCCACACGTTCGACGGTCAGCAGTCGTTTGTAGGCCTCCAGCCTCCGAAGCAGATGGAACGAAGACAGGAAAGTGCCTGAGTAGTTGACGTTGTGAGGGACGCGCTCGATGACGGGCCGCGGCGCCTCCTCGGCGCCAGCGCCTTGCTTTGAGGCCCTTCCCCGCTCAGCGTCCTTGGTGGTTGTCCTGGCGGGCCGAGCGACATCGGCGCGGCGCACCAGGTTGAGACTGTTCTTCGTCTCGGTGCAGAAGTCGATGAGGTCGCTGAGGAAGAGCTGCTCTTCGTCGGTGGCCAGTATGCCAAACTTCTCGAAGCGGGCGGTCCCAACGACCGGCGGCCCCGCGATGCTGGCGTTCTCGATCTCCCGCTGCATGTCGGCGAGCTGCTGCTTGGACTGGGTCACCTCCTCCGTCAGGCGGCCCATCCTCGTCGTCCTCGGCCAGACCGCGATGAAGAAGCAGAGAACCAGCCAGGCGACGACCGCGCCCAGCGCGGCGAGTTGTATATGCAGCTTGGTGCGATCCTTTGGAGTCATTCTTCTTCCTCTTGCGCGCCTGAAGTCGCGTCAGCTTGCTCTTCTGAGGCGGAGTCGGACTCCGCCTCCAAAGGACTGCCAGTCTCCGCCTCGGCCGCCTCGGACTTGGAAGCATCTTCCGCTTGGAGCGGAGGCGGAAGGAGGCCCCTGAGCAACTTGGCTTTGATCTGGTAGCGGATCACGTTTCGTCCCGGCGCATAGGTATCGTCCTTGGCGAGGGAGCCGAGGACAGCATTGCTGAGGTAGGGAGAGGTGGACAGGGACTCGATGGCGTTGGGAATGGTCTCTCGATTGGTGGCAATGCCGGTGAGGGTGATCTTGGAGCTGTCGGGGGATGCCAGCCGCGTGAGCCACATGTCTTGAGGCAGGCGCGCGGCAACATCGACGAGGATCTGAGACCAGCGAACGGCCCTCTGCTTGGCGAGGCGAGCGGTCTGGCGCTCCACCTCGCTGCGAAGGGCTATCTCGGTGGCCTGGGCCGCGCGCAGAGCCTCCAGCTCGGGCTCAAGCGCTGCTATCTGTGCGCCGAGAGAGGCCTGTGTTTGCTCCTTGCGAGTGATCTTCTTGTTCAGGGAGAGGGCCCAAATCACAGTCAGCGCCAACACCACGGCCATGACGATCACGGAGGCCTTGATATAGGGACGGGCGGGGAGCCAAAAAGTGCTGACCTCTGGGAGCAGGTTGATGGGGAACAGGGCGTCACCCTCGGTCAGCGCGGAGAGCGCGCTCCCGTGGATGAGAGCGAGGGTATATGCACGAGAGACAGCGGCGGCGCCTTCATTCACATCTGTCGGGAGTCGCAGGCGGCGGCCAGGCCGGCCCAGTTCGACCGGGAGCTGAAGCTGTTCGGCCAAGTGGGAGGCAAGGGCTTCAGCTTTGGGGTGATCGACAGCGATGATGACGCGGTGGACGGCTCGGCGGGGGAACTGGTTCTGGAAGAAGCGGAAGCAGTGGGTGAGCTCGGAGTACAACTGGGGCGGGGGAACGAAGGGGTCGTGCTCTGAGGGCGCGGGGGTCATCCAGTCTCCCCGTTCCGTCTGTTCGGGCAGGCCGATGTTCGCGCTGTAGCAGATGCGACATATACCATCGTCGAAGATCATCACGTCGGTCTTCGTCTCTCCTATCACGGCGAGAGCGACGACCTCAGAGGGGGAGAAGCGATCCCGGAACGCCCTGGCCACTGCGGCCGGGGCAGCTTCCACGGATATGAGCTCGAGGCCGGCGGCGCGGGCGCACTCCTGGCATTGCTCGACATTGGCGTCTCTGGAGGCGGCAAACAGGACGCTCAACATCTGCTTGCCGTCTTCGTCGAGCTCCTCCGCGACGGCACAGTCCACGGCAATGCTGCGCTCGGCGAAGACGGCGTAGCGCTCTGCGACTGCGCGCACGGCGCCGATCAGGTCCTCGCGCGGCATGCTGGGGAGTTTTATGAGCTGAGTGATGGCGGCGGCCTCCGGGAGGAACATGACCGCTTTTCGCGCGGTGACGTTCTTCTCCGCCATGAATTCAGAGATAGCGCGCCCGAGGATCTCCCCGTTGGCGACTTGAGAGCCGTCGAAAGCTCCCTCCGGAGGGTCGATGTCGCCGAGGGCCGAGACCTCGACCTCACCGTCGGTGAGGCGAAGCTCGGCGGCTGTCACGCGCTTGGGAGAGAGCACGATTGCCAGTAAGTAGTCGCTTTGCGAAGCCATCAGCGCCCCTTTCCGGGAACTAACTGTTGCGGAGCCAAACGGCCGACCTCAAGCGGGAGGAGTGGCCGGCGCGTTCCACCGTGAGGGAGACGACGACGGCAGCGGTATCGCCGGCGGCGACGACCGGGGTGCCGTCGGAATCGTAGTACTCGAAGCTGAGGCCGGACACGTCCTTGGCGAAGGACAGGCCGCCGGAGTAGCTGCCGGGGTCCGGGGAACGGTAACGGAGGAGTTCTCCCTCGCTCAACCAGTAGCGTACGTTCAGGCCGTCCTGGTCTGTAAACCAGATGCGATCGGCATTGGCTTCGATAACGTCGGAGCCACCGCGAAGCCGACTCATCATGTCATCCATGGCGACTTGGGCTCTTCGGTTCAGTTGGGTCTGAACGCTGGTGGTGTTCTGCGTGGTGATGCCGGCGACGAAGATTCTGTGAAGTCCGGCCACCACCAGCAGCCCCACAGCCAGGGCCACCAGGAGCTCCGTCAGGCTGAAGCCCGTCAGGCGGGTTGCGGTTCTCAGGTTTCCCACGCTAGCAGTTTGTTCCATAGAGCGCATTGCATAACTCTCACTCGCCTGGCTGTCCACTGGAGACGCTGGCATGAAATGCGCCTGCTGGAGCCTGACGGCTTGTGCTGCTGTTTCATAATCTCAGATAGAGGTTATGAAACAGCTTCCAGTGTCAGATGCCATATGGCGTGAAGTAAGTCGTAATGCCGGCGACGGGATCGGAACCGCCGGCGCGGTAGACAGACACGTCAGCCTTCTTCAGTCCCGAGTGGGCAGCGTCGTCCGGTCTGACTGTCTCGATTGTGACGGCTACTTCGAAGAATCCGTCTCCCGGGTTCAGATCCCTGGGTTCTCTCGGCTGGGTGTCGAGCTCCTCGAACTGCTTGCTCTTCAGTTCCTCGGCTTTCTCTCGGGCGATGCTGGAGGCGGCGGACGTGATAGAGGAGTTGCTGGTGGCGATGAGGGCCTGTGAGAATCCAAGCACGATGGGCAGCAGGACCACGGACAGGATGATCAAGGCCACAAGCACCTCAATGATCGTCAGCCCGCGCTGCTGGATCACGTTGCGAGGGATCATCTCACAACCCTTGTTCCCGCCAGGTTCGCGGGATCGGCTGCATTTCGCCGCGGTCGGGCTCCCGGAACCAAGGGGGGGGAGTCTCTCCCGGCAGATAGGTGCAGCCGTCGACGTCCATTATCCCATATCGCGTTAGGTAGTTGCCGCCGAGCCTCACGTTTGGCGCGACCACGCAGCCCTCGATGTTCGAGGCCTGGCCGGTGTAGCTGTTCCCGGCCCAGACTGTGCCGGATACCCGCAATCGCTCCCGCAGGTCGTCGTCCCCGACGCCCTGGTCGCGGACCAGCACGTCAGCGCCGGCGATAATAGCGGGATAGTAGACGCGTTCATCGCAGGGGTCGTCGGGATTGGCGATCTCCGGGGTGATGTTGCAGTCCTCAATGCCGTAGAAGGTGACGTTCCCGGTGGCGATGATGGTCCCGTAGATGTGAGCGCGCTGCTTGATGTGAATGTCTCCGTGAACGTAGTAGTTGCCGACGTAATCTCCGTTTGAGAAAGTGACGGTGAATCGCTTGTTGCTGGTGTTGCAGACGTAGGCGTCGGGGTTGTCCTCATCGTACCAGTCGGGCATGAAGAAGTTCTCGTCGTAGCCGGCATGGCCATCGGCGGCATGTGCCGCGTGATCGAGCGGGGTGGTGGTCGAATCACCATACCAGTACATATGCCTCGTCGGATCTGCGTCCACTGCCTGGCTGGTGGAGGCGGGGAGGGTAGCCTGATCGGGCCATCTGGGATCGGGGATGCCGTCCCCGTCGGGGTCACGGGGGAGCTGCTCGTAGGTGACCGGATCACAGGTTAGGTCGAGACGGACCCACTCGTGCCACAAGTCCCACATCGGCGAGGGCAGCGTGACGCCACCGGCGGGTCCATTGGGATGGTCGAGGAAGTCCATCGGGTCGCCAATATCCCCACCCACCTCCAGCTCTCCTGCTCCGCCCTTCACGTCGGCGTCAGGGGGGTCCTCCATCCCGGGCAGGTCAGTATCTGAGTAGTACACATGATTCCAGGCCCAATCGCCGTCGCTGTCCAGCATAACCTCCACGGTTCGGCTCAGATAGTAGACGGTGCCCTCGAGGTCAGCATTGACCGTGCCCTGGGAGGTGATGTTGATCCAGT
>JAUVSA010000336.1 GCA_030597345.1 Bacillota bacterium | reverse complement strand
CATATCCGTCACCGCCGGCGGCACCCACAGAAACTCGCCCAGATAGAGCGGCTTCTCGCGATCCCACTCCCACTTGCCCCCCGGGTAAGTGTCAAGCTCCACGGGAGCCTCTAGCCAGTACGCCGTTTCCGGCCACAGGTTCCACCCCGGCGGCTCGTGCGGATAGTGCAGATTCACGATATCCGCCTTCCCGTCCGGATCCCCGTCTCCCTCGAACATCACCGGCCGTGTTGGGTCAAGCGACCGAATCACCTCCGCCAGCTCGCCCACCTTCACCTCCGCCCCCTCCACCGCTGCGCCTCCACAGAGCAATAGCTCGTTCTCCGCGCTCCAGATCACGCTTGACGGGTGGTTTCGCTGCCGTTTCACCTGCGCTGCCACGTGCTCGCGCGCATTCCGCCAGAACTCGTCACGCGTCAACCCATACTGCCCGGACAGACACCACAGCGCTGATTCCCACACCAACAGCATCCCATACTCGTCCGCCGCCTCGTACCACTGCTGCGGCCACGGCTGCGCGTGCAGCCGCATCGCCACACACCCCGCCTCCCGCGCGATCTCGTAAGCCCGCGCCGGATCATCGTCATACTCAGGCATCGGGTGCGCCGCCGTCGCCAGCAGGTGCATCGGCCGCCCGTTCAGGAAGAACTGATCGCCCTCGATCCAGAACTCCCGGAACCCGAACCGCACCTCCAGCGAGTCCCCCGCCGCTCCCGTCCGCGCTCCGGCCACCAACGAGTACAGATGCGGATCCTCCGGCCACCACAGCCGCGCCTCCGCCCACTCCACCTCGAACTTCACCACCTCTTCCCCCCCGGGTCCGATCACCACCTCCTGGGGCTCCACCCTCGGCCCCCTCCCCCCCTGCGCTACCCGCAGCGTCACCGTTGTCCGCGCCTCCCGCCCACCCCCGTTTCTCACCGTCACCTCCACCCGCAGCTTCCGTTCCCGCACCGACGGAGCGGCAAACACGTCCGCCACCCATACCTCCGGCCGCGCCTCCACGAACACGCTCTCCCAGATCCCCACCTCCCATCCCCGGCTCCCGATCGGGGCCACCAGCCCGTCCTTCACCCACGACGCGAACTCCCCAGAGATGTCCTGCGGTCGCGCTTCCACCCCCTCCGCAAGCAGCGACGTCCAGCCGCCACTGGCAACCAATAGCTCATTAGTCCGCCCGAAAGCCACCTGCTCGGTGACCTCGTACTCCGTCGGCTCGTACCCCCCAACGTGCTCCCCCACCTCCTCGCCGTTCACATACACCCGCTGGCTGTACTTCACCCCCTCCAGCTTCACGAAGACCTTCTGCCCCGCCCCGCTCCCCGGCACGAAGAAGCGCGTCCGATACCAGAGACAATGCGGCCCCTCCACCCGCCATCCCAGTGTCGAGGGCACCCGCACCGGTTCCCAGACCGCCTCCGCCCCGGGCGGCAAGCCCATCTCCCCCCACGCGCACTCCCATTCTCCGTCCAGGCAAACGGACTGGCGCGCCTCCGCCGGCCCGCCAACCGCCACCACCAGGACTGCCCGCCGCAGCGCGTACCTCGCTCCCCTGATCCTCTGCATCCGCTCCTCCTCAGTCTCTCGTACACTGCAGCCGCCTGCTCCAGTTGGTTCAGATCCAACTCCTCCGCCGCGGTGTGCGCCTGCCCCGTAGCTCCCGGACCGAACACCACCGCCGGAATGCCCGCCTCCATCAGATGTCCCGCGTGCGTCGTCCCCGTCATTCCGCTCAGCGGTGCCTTTCCCGTCACCTCCTTTACCGCCGCCGAAACCGCCTGCACCAGCTCGTGATCCGAGCTCAGGCTCATCCCCGGCACCACCAGATCCAGCCCGACGAACTCCATCCCCACCTCCTCCTCCACTGCACTGCTCAAATAGGCCCGCACATCGTTGGCCGCTTTGCGCGCCTCTTCGCCCGGCAGCAGCCGTCGATCCACATCTATCTCACACCTGTCCGGCACCACATTCACGTGCTTCCCCCCTCGGATCACCCCCACGCTCAACGTCGCCCT
>JAUVSA010000319.1 GCA_030597345.1 Bacillota bacterium | reverse complement strand
GTCGTCGGAGAGAGCGCGCTGGTGGACCGATCTGATGGAGGGAGATAGCTAAGCAAGAGGCCGGGGGCAGGCCGGGGAAGGTAGTCAGTCGCCCCATGATCTGCACCGAGAGTGATGGGCCGACGCGCCGCGGCAGGGGCGCGTTTCCCGTTTAGCCCACGGGAAGCGCGCGGGAAGGGGGCGGCGGGTAGGATGCCGAGATTATGCGCTGCCGGCGGCGGCGACGCGGCGGCGAGGCTGCCGGGCGGTGGCGGTTTCCGAGATGAGCCTCCGGAGCTTGGCGATGGCCTTGCTGCGCTGGGCGTAGACGCATCCGACCCGGACGTTGCGGCGGTGTGCGATCTCGCGGATGCTCTCGCCGGACAAGAGGGACTCCATGACCTGCCGCTCGGCGCGGGTGAGACGGGAAAGAAGGTGGGCCAGCTGTCTGCGCCGGGAGGTCACGTCGAGGCGATCCAGCACATTATCCTCGAAGCGATGACCCACGGTTTCGGTCATGTCCTCGAGGGGGACAATGGTCTTCATGTGCTTGGAGGCCTCGCCGCGGTCGTGGAGATAGCCGGGGATGCGGACGAGGGAGTACCGATCCCGGAGCCAGTGACGTATGGCTCCGATGCCGGTCTTGACGAGGTAGCTGTGACACTCGTGGGTGGCACGGAGTGTGGCGGCCTCCCAGACGGCGGTTTCGGCCTCCTGGTAGAGGTCGCGAGCGGTTTCCCGATCCACCCCCAACATGCCGATGTAGTTCCAGACCTGGTATGCGACGGCTGCGTCCATGGCTGTGATGTCTCCTGTGATGGCTGCTGCCGAGATGACTGCGGCGCAGGTATGCACGACTACCGGTGTGCTTCTCGCTCACTCACCTCCTAGCTACGATTCCGGCCTTCGCGCCGAGGGCAGGGAGAACAAGCGCGCAGCGACCTGGCCGGTGCCGCAGACATGGGGATTCGGGGGGCCGAGCGCGCGGCGGACAAGACTGCTCGACCTGAGTCGAGAGGCGATACTGTCCGCCATCGACGCTGGAGAGGCCGGGATCGTACAGTGAATGGGCTGCCCCGTTCATCCCGTTTTCTCCTATCGGGGCGGGAGTATACCACAGGAGGGGTGAGTTGACAAGGCCATTTCGAGGCTTTTTTGCGACCTTCTTCCGGATGCGCGCACAGACCCAGATGAAGGGGAGGTTGCCCAGGAGCGGGGGTCAGCTCTCATTCTTCGTCGGCCAGCTCTCAAGCGGGAGGTTAGCGGAGCAGTCGAGGTGGGGGGAATCGGGTCCCGCAAGAGCGAGCTTGTAGGCGCCGGCAGCGGCGACCATGGCGGCGTTGTCGGTGCAGAGCGTCGGGTCGGGGAAGTTGACGCGAAGGCCTATCTGTGATGCGCGGGAGGCGAGCAGCTCTCGGAGGCGGGCGTTGCGAGCGACGCCTCCGACGACGAAGATGGGAGGGCCGCCGACTTCATCGGCGACCTGGATGACGCGCTGGGTGAGGGCGAGGGCGATGGACTCCTGGTAGGCGGCGGCGAGGCGGGCGCGCTCGGTGTCCTCAAAGTCTTTGCCGCGGACGAGGCGGGCGAGGTGTGCCTTTACTCCGCTAAAGCTGAAGTCGCGGGAGTCGGGGAGGTGGGCGCGGGGCATGGGCTCGACGTTGCCGGGAAAGGAATCGGCGAGGGCGGCGAGCTGGGGGCCGCCGGGGTAAGGCAGGCCGAGGAGGCGGGCGCCCTTGTCGAAGGCCTCGCCAGGAGCATCGTCGCGGGTGCGGCCGAGGACTTCGTAGCGGCCGTGGTCGCGCATGAGGACGAGGTGAGAGTGGCCGCCGGAGGCGATGAGGGCGAGCAGCGGGAAGGGCAGGGGCTGCCCGACAGCGGCGGCGTAGATGTGGGCCTCGAGGTGGTGGATGCCGACGAGGGGGAGGTCGCGTGCGTGGGCGATGCCCTTGGCGGTGGCGAGGCCGACGACGAGGGAGCCGATGAGGCCGGGGCCGTTGGTGACGGCGATTCCCTGGAGGTCGTCCCAGGTGACGGAGGCGCGGTCCATGGCCTCGCGAATGACGGGAAGGATCATCTCGATGTGGCGGCGGGAGGCGACCTCCGGGACGATGCCGCCGAACTGGGCGTGGAGGTCGTCCTGGGAGGCGACCACGTTGGACAGGAGTTCGACGCCGCCGACCGCGCTGCCGTCAGTTGGGCCGCCGACGGCGCTGCCGTCAGTTGGGCCGCCGACGGCGGTGCCGTCAGTTGGGCCGCGGGCGATGGCGGCGGAGGTTTCGTCGCAGCTTGTTTCGAGGGCGAGGAGGAGCACGGGAGGAGAATTCGAGGGCGGCGCGGAGGCGACCTTCCTTGGCGCGTGAGGGTGGCTTGTCACAAGCGGAGGTATGAAAGGCGGGGGTTTTCCCACCCCGCCCCGACTCAGCGGCGGGAAGGGGGAGGCTACAGGATCCGTAAGTGGAGGAATACACCGACAACACTCACAAGCGGAGGTGTGAAAGGCGAGCATTCTCCCACCCCTCCCCGACTCAACGTCGGGAAGGGGTAGGCTACGGGATCCGTAAGTGGAGGAATACACCGACAACCCTCACCAGCGGAGGCGTGGAGGGCGAGCCTTCT
>JAUVSA010000153.1 GCA_030597345.1 Bacillota bacterium | reverse complement strand
GCTGGCCTCTGTCTGAGGCATCGAGATAGCAAGGAGCAGTGACGAAGGAGAGCTATGACTGTACGGCATGGGACGGAACTGGCGGCGACCGGTGAAGGGGCCTTTGCGCGGCTCCGTGACGAGATCTGGGTGAGATCAGGAGGCGCTCTGCCGGGGGTATTGCTGGTGGCCAGTGCGCGGCGCGGAGAGGGCCGCACTTCGGTCGCGGCGGGGCTAGGGCTTGCTCTTGCGGAGGCGCCGTCAGGCGGTACAGTGCTGCTGGTAGATGCTGACCTACGATCGCCGAAGCTGCATGAAGTGTTTGGCGCGGCTGTCTCGCCCGGGCTGAGCGATGTTCTCGGGGGAACCTCGGACCTGGACGCCGCGGTGCAACGCCTGGGCTCTGGGCGCGCTGGGCTTCTACCCGCGGGTGGACACGCCGAGAACGCTTGCATGCTGATCGCTTCGGACCGGATGAGGAAGCTAGTGGACGAGCTGCGAAGTCGAGCAGGGACCGTGATCGTCGATTCCCCACCTATTGAGAGTGGGGCGGAGGTAGCGTCTCTGGCGGCGATGGTGGATGGAGTGCTACTGGTGGTGCGCTCCGACCGAACCGAGCGCAACGACGCTCTCAACGCATGCGATCAGCTCTCCCGAACTGACAAGAGCCGGATCTTGGGGGTTGTTCTGAACGACGCTCGCCTGGCCTGAGCGGTGTCTCGCCGACTGTAGGCGGCCGGATCACCGAGGGCGGCCTGCACTTCCTGACTCGCCGTCCAGAGCTCTATCCCGCGACATCTTGGACGAAGACGGGGCTGGCCGTCAGGGAAAACTGGACAGCTCCGTCTTTTGCCGCGAGCCGCTGCTCGCGTCCATCGAGACGGGTGACCAGGACCTCCGACGCGCCAGTCTGCAATCGGAACTGTGCCCCCCGATCCGCCCAGAGAATCCACACCCCTCGGGGACCTCCCTGGAAGCGGAAACCGTAGCCGCCCGGGACATCGAGAGATGACGAGTAGGCGAGCTCGTCGAGCTTCCTAATGGTCAACCGGTAGGCCTCGAATGCTTCCTTTCGCCGGCCGGATGGGGTGGCCAGACCCATGCGCCTGAAGCGCGCGCCTTGATCGTCCATTTCGCTCAGCCCGAGCCAGAAGACCTTCTCTACTCCGCTCGCCAGGGCGAGAGCGAGTCGCTTCACGACCTCTTGGGCTTGCGCGGAGTCGGAGTGGGGCAGAACCGCCGGGTCTGGGCCACCGACCTCCGTAGCCCAGATCGGCTTCTCGTATCCGTTTGCCTGCATCTTGCTACGCAGCCATGCGACTCGCATCGGGATGGTCTCGTATCTGTGATAGAGGTGTAGGTCCACGATATCGAAGTAGTCCTTCCCCTTGGCGAGCACGGCGTCCACGAAGGCGACGTTGCGCCGCAGTCGCGTTTCGGCCTCAGAGCCGGGCGGGGGCAGGACGCCTTCGTAGCCGAGTTGACGCGCGACGTCCTGTCTGGTTGCCCCCTGGGAGGTGAATGCCGCGACCGTACACGTCTCGCTGGTGAAGCCGCCGAGCACGACCTTCGCCGAGGGGTCGGCTGCGCGGACGGCGCGGGAGGCTGTTCTCAGCAGTGCCAGATACTCCTCCGAGGTCCCGTCCCACCAGCTACGTCCTTCCATTTCGTTTTCGATCTGCCAGCAGCGTACTACCCCTCTGCCTCGCCTCGCCATGCCATATACGAATTCGTAGTAGTCATCGAGGCTGCTGGGAGGGATAGTCGCCTTGTCAGAGGCGGTCACGCCAGAGTGCCGGCCGGCCCATGGGCTCTTGGCGTGGAGCGTCACCATTACTTGCATCCCCGGTCTGGCGCGAGTCTCGGCATGGACAGCGTCTGACACCTCTCGCCACTTGTAGTCTCCCTGCCGCGGCTCGACCTGGCCCCAGTTCACGGGGACACGGATCCATCCCACGCCGAGCTCGTCAAGCAGGCGGGTGGCAGTCTGCCCGGTGGTGCGACCGATCACTCCGAACCGATCACTCCGGAGATCGGCACCGCTGCTGTACGCGGGGCCGGGAGAAGGCCACGAATGCTTGACCCGAGGAGTCTTACAGCTCGTCACTAGCACGACCGTCGGCGCCGTGACCAGAAGTAGGAACAGCAGCTTGGGCAACTTCACTTTACTGCCTCCCGGCGACTAGGGCCCATGGAAGTTAGCGACAGCGTCAGATGCCGGCGCGTCCTCGGATTCAGGTGAACTCCTGGGATGCTCCTCGCGAGTGGCTCGCAAGACAACAACAGAAAGCGCCATCAACAGCCAGAGGGGTTGATCGTGAAGCGTGTTGCACGTACCGGAGAAGACAGCGTAGCCGAGGAAGGCTGCCAGCAGCCCGAGAACGACGGCCCGCCAGGTCTCGTCAGGTGCCTCACGCAGGGCCCTCACATAAGTGACGGCGACCGCACTCATGAGTGAGAGAAGGGCGAGCAGTCCTATAATGCCTGCTTCAGCCCACATCTGCAGGTAGATGTTGTGACAGTGGTAGCGGGACATCAGAGCCGGGGATACCCGGTACCATGAGTAAAGGGAGAGGAAGTTGTCCGTGCCGACGCCTATGATCGGGTGGTCTTGCATCATGTGGAAGGCCATCTGCCAGTAGCCCCACCGCTGATCGCGCTTGAGATCCTCGAGGGAAATGCCGCCCCGGAACTGCGGAACGAACTGATCTGCAATCGGAAAGGCGGCGATGGCGATGATCACCACGACAGCCAGCAGGAACCAGCGGGTGCGCAGGCGCGAGAGGACGAGGAGGGTGAGCATCGCCAGGGACAGACCGACGATGCCGCCCCGTGAGCCGGTGTGAATGGCATTGTAGAGGATGAGGACGGCCAGCCCGCCCAAGGCGAGCCGCGCATACCAACGACGAGCAGCCATCAAGCAGCCGCCGACGATGCCGAACAGAATGGCCATGTAGCCACCCATGAAGTTGTAGTCAATGAAGACGGTGATAATCCGCAAGGCGACGGGAGCTTGACCCGCAGCGGCGCCAACGCCGAAGGATCCGAGAAGCCCGGGTGGCAGGCTGCGATCCTGTCCCAGCAAGTGCCAGAGATACTGGTGGGTAGTCGCCTCCCAGACACCGAGCAGGCAAACGGCCAGACCGGTGAGGAGCAAGAACCCGACCGCGATCTTGACATCCCGCCTTGACCGCACCATTGCCACGAGGAGGACGTACATCGCGAAGAGGGAGATCAGCCGGAGGAGGCTTAGCACGCTACGCCGTGCGTCATAGGCGTTCAAGAGTGACAGGAAGTTGGCCAGCAGGAACAGGGCGATCAACACGGTGATCGGGCTTTCCGTCCACACTGAGAGGAGTCGGCGATCTCGAGTTATGAGGCAGCGGGCCGCCCAGCCCAGGCCGAGTGCAGCAACGAAGAACTTGGCGACATCGAGAGTGCCCCCAGCATCTAGCCAAGTGAGGCGTCCTAGTGGCACGATCAGAAAGAGAGACAGCGCCGCCCACTCAAGCCGTCGCGCGGCGAGAGCGGCAAGAAGCACGCCGGCCCAAAGGGCTATGGCCACGATCGGGGATAGAGCGGTGATGATGCCAACAACAAGGGCGCCGGCGACTGCCGCGCCGCCGAGGAGGAGGCGTCGACGCCCAGTCGCAGGATTAGCTTGCAGGTAGGCGAGTCCCACTCATCGGTCCTCTCTTGCCGGAGCGCGCACCCGTAGGCTGCGCGCGGTCAGGAACGCATAGTGGGGATAGCACCTGCCCAGGTAAGTGCGGGCCGCCAGCACAGCCATAGGCGCGTCCTCGCTTTGGATCCGATCACAGTTGAACCGGCCCAGCGCAAAGAGGTCACATCCCGGACGGTTGGGCCTTGGCTCCATGGTCCAGGCCGATGTGAAGCCGGCCGCCGCCACACTATCGGCGCATAGCTCGTCAAACCGCCCGAAGGGATAGGCGAAACTCTCCACTTCACAAACCATTCGCTTCTGTAGAATGCGCCGGCCCTCGATGATTTCCTCCTGCATTCTGGCAGATGGCAGGGAGGGCAGGCAGGCGTGCGAGATGGTGTGGGCGCCGATCTCCCATCCCTGGCCGGCCAGGAACGCAAGCTCATCCCAGGACATCATGTCCAGCGCGGGCACGCCGGGCGCGCGGGCCCACCCGGACTGCTTCCCGACGTAGCCGGCCGCGCAGAAGACAGTTGCGACAAAGCCGTACTTGGACAAGACCGGGAAAGCCGCCTCGCGCACGGATCGGAAGCCGTCGTCGAACGTGAGGACCACGCCCGGAGCGGTCGCCTCCCGCCGCCCGGACAGAACGGCGGCCGCTTCGCTCGCGGTCAGCGACCGATATCCAGCGGCTGCCAGCCACTCGATCTGACTCCGGAAATGAGAGATCGGAAAGGATATGGGAGATCCCGATTCGTCAATGGAGTGGTACGTCAGGGCAGCAATATCTCCCGCGCGCGGCCTGTCTGCGAGCCGCAACAGAGCTGCCAGCAGCGATCTCTTCAGCCCCCGCTTCATCGCCCGTCACCCCTGCCGGGAGTGCGCCCATTCGCTTCCCGCCCCGATCGGGGGATGGCCCGACCCGCGACCGCCACACCTTGGGGCCCTCGCGAGAGTCGGCCCGCAAGCATGTCGCCCAACGTCCAGGCTGTCGGCCTCAGGTCATCGAGGGCGAGCACCGAGTGGTGTAACTCGCCGCGCAAGTTCAGGAGACTGCGGACGAGGCCTACGTGTCCCTGGCGGTGTGCGATCCAGGCTGCGCGCAGATAGGAGCGCATCTGCACCCATTTCACACCACAGCGGTAGCGGCTCGGGAGGCGGAGATCCAGCCCAAGGCAATCAAGATAGTAGAGCCAGGCCATGTCAATGCCACAGACAGCGGCGAGGGAATCTCCGATCCCCCAGCGAGGATTCAGATCGAGCAGCTTGAGACGTCCATCGCGCGGATCGCGCTTGAACTCCAGACCGGCCAGGCCGAGATGGCCAAGGGTGAGGAGAAAGTCCATTGCCCGAGCGGCCAGGGCGTCGTGGCGGACGCTCTCGATAAGACAGCCGACTCCGCGTCCCGGCGGCCGCATCAGCAGCTTGCGATGCACGAAACGAGCCCGTGGAGCGCCCTTGGCATCAACATAGCAGACCACATAGTAGTTGTCCGTATCCGGCCCGGGCACCACCTCCTGAACCACGTGTCGCTCGGCGAAGGGGCGGGCCCGTTCGAACGCGGCGCGGAGCGAAGATGGGTCCCGAGCGCAGACGAGCTTCGTCTGGCCCAAGGCGGCGCGCGCTTCTGGCTGGGCCCAGTCTGGGGAGCGGGCCGGCTTGAGGAAACATGGGTAGCCAACCTCCGCGGCCGCCCGTTCCAGGTCAGAGACATCCGCCACTACAACGTGTCTTGGCACGTCGAGGCCGTGACGACGGGCCAGATCATAGGTCTCTGTCTTGTCTGTCAGGCTGGCAAGGAGTGAGGGGGGCGACTGAACGAAACGGTAGTGAGGTT
>JAUVSA010000306.1 GCA_030597345.1 Bacillota bacterium | reverse complement strand
GGATGACTCATGTCCAATCATCAACCTCAGTCATTTCTGGATCAAGGGGCACGACGGGAGACCCACCGACGACATGCCAATTGAGATCCCGGTTTCCTTCGCGCGCGAGTTCGGCGAGTGGTGCGCCGAGAACGGCGTGAAGGGCAAGTTCAGCTTCATCCCCATGCCCGCCGGCCTAGGAACGATTGATCTGGGGCTAGCGGGATTCTCGAAGGCGCACCTCGAGGAGTGGATTCGGGCCGCTGAGGACTTCGTCTGGCTGAACTTCGACGCCAATCCGGAGATGCTCACTCACTGCCAGGTTGTCGATCTGAGCGACTGGACAATGACGGATCAGTGGGAGAACGGCGCCGGTGTGAAGCAGCCCCTGTCCGCCGAGTGGATGGCCGAGTACACAGCGGCGGCCCTGCGCATCCTGCGCAACGTAGATATCGCTGCCGAAGGTGTGTCGAGCCCAGGCGCGTTCGGCCTCGCCGACCTCGATGCCCTTGCTGCCGGTACCATCTGGGCGGAGAAGGAGGTCAACGGCAATGCAATCACCTACTTCTTCTGCGAGGGCGACGAGGAGGGCGTACCGTGGCCGAAGCTGTACCATGTCGATGCGGAGAAAGGCGAGGGCTGTGTCGGCATCCTCTGCTGCACTGAGGACTACTTCGGTGGTTGGGAGGGCAATAACCGCGAGGCCATTCGCGGCCCGGACTACTGGATCACCGAGGACCTACAAGGAGGCCGCCTCCCTCAGGTCATCGGAGCCCACTGCCCGGTGCTCATGGACGCCCACTGGCAGGGCTTCTACTTCCAGGGCGAGGAAATCGGGTTCACTACCCTGAAGACCGTTGCCTCCCGCATCAACCGCCTCCCCAACATCCTCTGGATGAAGACCAGCGAGATCGCTCGTTACTGGATGGCGCGAGAGATGGTCAGCCTGGAGGCGACAGAAGATGGGTGCCGGATTTCCTCGCCAATCTCCTGCGAGAGTTTCACCGTTCGCCTGTCGCCAGCCCGGCCAGGTAAGTGGCACCTCAACGGCGCGCCCTTGCGCGAGGTAGGAGACACTCTCTCACTTCAGTCGGGCAGTTGGGCTGTTGACGGCGAGGACATCGTGGTGGCCTTCGACCTCGCGCCCGGTGAGACGACCCTTACACAGGCGAACTGACTGCTGACACGCACCGCGAGTGGCGCACGTGTTGCCCAGAGCGCGCTCCCAACGCCGAGACCCAAAGCACCTGCTCGGCGGCGGCAATGCAGAACTACCCGCGAGGGGCCTTCGTCCGCTACTCTCGCTCGCCCCGGCGGTCCGCCTGCCCGAATGCGGATGTGATGCCGCCGGCAGCGCTCAGGGGTTGACGATGACCTTCACTGCCCGAGAGGTGTCTTTGTCTGCTGCCGCTTTGAAGGCATCGTCTATCTCCTCCAGAGGAAAGCGGTGGGTAACCATGGCATCCGCGATCAGTCTCCCCTGGGACACGCCATCCAAGGCGATCTGGTATTCGGTGGCAGTGCCCCACCTGGCATAGCTGAAGATGGGGACGATGGTGATCTCGCTGGTCAGGAGCTTCCTGGTGTCGACCGCCTGCGGCTCGGAGAAGAACCCTTGATAGCCCAGCCGGCCTCCACGCTTGACCATCTGCATCCCCTGCTCGAAGGTCGGCGCTCGGCCGCCGACGGCCTCCACCACTACGTCTGCGCCCTTCCCGCCGGTGGCATCCATCACTCGCCCCACCGGATCATCCTGGCCGGGGTCGATGGTCAGGTCGGCGCCTGCCTTGTCGGCGATCTCTCGCGCATCACTGAGCGGATCGGACAGCGCCGCGAATCTGGCCCCGGCCCACTTGGCACACGACAGCACCGAAAGACCGATGGCCCCTCCGCCCAGCACCACAACCGAATCCGGCACGCCGATATCCAGGCGGTGGATGGCATGGACTCCACAGGCCAGGCAATCCAGGATCGCCGCGGCTTCGTAGGAGACGTTGTCCGGCAGGGGATAGGCCTTCTCCGCGGGGGCCTTTGAGAGCTCGGCGAATCCGCCGCTCCATGCGAATCCGATGTGCTTGAGCTCGGGGCAGAGGTGGTAGTCACCGGTCAGACACCTGTCGCACCGGCTGCACCCCATGAGCGGCTCGATGCCAACACGTTGACCGACCTGTCTATCTTCCACTCCCTCGCCCACAGCCACGATGTCGCCGGCCAGCTCGTGACCCAGGACACGATCCGCCACACCACGGAATCTGGAAAGGTCCCGGTAAGTGTTCATGTCGCTGCCGCAGATCCCGGCAGCCCTGACGCGAATCAGGACCTCCCCCCGCTCGAGCACGGGATCCGGCACCTCCTTGACCCCAAGCTTGCCTGGAGATACATACACCCCTGCCTTCATCGGTCATCCTCCTCAGGACGTTGGGTGAAATGGAGCACTGCTGCGTCCATCTCCCACGTGGCTCACAGCACCGGAGGCGAGCTATTGGCGCACAAGCGCGCTGCTGCTGCTGACAGTCGGCGTACCCTGACTTCCCCAAGGGATCCGGTCCGGCGCTGTGGCAGAGTATGGAATTCCACGAGGCCGGCCGAAGAGCCTGGTTGGGCAGAACGCCCCAACAGAGGGGGCAGTGTGCCGGCGCAACCTGACCGCCACACATAGGCTCACTCACGGGAATCGAAGCGTGCAGCTGCCCTGCAGAGCTGCGCGAATTGAGCGAAGTGCTTGGCCCAGCGTCGTCGCGGCCGGGAAGTCGACTTCCAGCGTTACGGGCGCGCTGCATCCAGCCTCGTCGAGAGCGGTGAAGAACTGGTCCCACTCCCTCTGGTGAACATCCGGGAGGAGATGCGCGTCACCCGAGCCGTCGTTGGTGTGCCAGTGGATACCGAAGATGCGGTCACCCAGGGC
>JAUVSA010000264.1 GCA_030597345.1 Bacillota bacterium | reverse complement strand
GCGGCGCCCCCGGCGGCCCCAGCCGCCCCGCCCAGGCCCGCGTCAGCCGCCGCCACCCCGCCAGCCGATGCCCCCCCGGCGCCAGACAAGCCAGCCCGTCGATCCCCCACGTGTCCCACCCCGCGACCCCGTGGTCCTCCAGGGACTCCAACACCTCCCGCGCTATCTCGTGCCCCCCCTCATCCGGCGTCCAGCTCACCTGCGCAATCACCGCTCGCTCGCATGTCTCGCAGTTCCACAACACTCCCATCCCGCACTGCGGCCCCCGCCACGCATATCCCACCATCTCCTTCTTCGGCTTCGCCCGCCGGCTGATCACTCGCGTCTCCGTCGTCACCTCCAGCCCCGTTGCCTTCCGCCGTCGCTTGGTCAGCCGCTTCACATACTCTTTCCGCTTGCGCTCCAGGTCGATGCGACCCCGCGACCACTTCACCTGCAGCCGCGGCATCTTCTCATCGTCCACCCGCAGATACCCCGCCTTCCTATCACCTCCCACCGCTCCGAGTCCCCACTCCTCCGGCACCCGGACCGATATCCCTTGCCATCCAATCAACGTTGTCCGCTCGACTTCCGCCAAACTTCATCCCCGCCTAACCTAGAACGGCAGTGATCTCACCGCCTTGAAGATGATCGTCAGACCGATCGACACCATTCCGATCAGCCCGACCCCGCACGTATACCCGGCCGCAAGCACCGGCGCATAGCGCGCCCACCGCTCCACCCCGAACCGCCGCGCGAAGTAATAGCGGCCCAGCAGCGCCCCAACGAACATCGGCGTGATCCACCACGTCGAGGCCGGGAACCCGCTGGCGAAGCCGTAGAACCACAGCGCCGAAACCTTGAACGCCAAGAACAGCCCGTAAACGCCCAGCATGCCGGCCATCGAATAGGCAATCACCGGGAACTTCAGCGCCTGGAGAAGGAACGTGGGCCTGCCCGCTCCCGCCGTATCGGGGTCAGTGGCCGTTGCCCACAGACACTGATAGAACGCGTTGAGCGGCCACCACATCTGCGCGTACGGATACTGAGACGACGGAATCTGGCTCGACCGCCAGAAGAACGACCAGTACAGGAAGCTGAACCCCAGCATCAGCACCAACAGGAAGGCCTCCGCCTTCACCACCGAGACCATCTTCGTCCCCGTCAGTTCCACTTCGCGGAACGTCTGCGCCGCCCACCCGTTGTCGAAGATCGGCATCGGCGCAAACCAGATGTCCACTCCCTCGTAGCCGCTCAATATGAACGTCGCCTGCGTCACGTACGGGATTTCCAGCGGCCTTCCGACGAACCCCATCATCCGCGCAGACATGTACGAAATCAGCGGCGTCCACAGGAACGCGAAGCCGATCAGGAACGTCAGCGGGAAGTCCGGCACCAGCTTGTGCGCGAGCAGAATATAGCACACCGTCGAGAACGACCACGCCGCCAGCGCCGCCCAGATCGGGAAGTCCCCCCGTCCTTCCGGCACGTCGCCGTATCCCCGCTGCTCAATCCCCATCGCTCGCTGCGCCCGCGCCTTCAGCAGAGTCGCGATCACCGTGTGAATCCCCACCGCCGCGATCGCCAGCGCAATTCCAATCCCGATGCTCATGAACAGGTCGAACCCGATCGTCATCTCGCTCTGGATCAGGCTCATCCCCTTCGACCACGTCGGGAACAGTGACGACGTCTCTGTCACCGGGTCATAAGTGAACCGGTACAGCATCGGCGAAAACACCAGGTTGCTCAGCATGGAGCCTATGAAGGTGCCCACGACGATCGGGAACGGCACCACGAACCCCCAGAATATCGGCCCCAGGTCTGTTCCGACCGCGAACCTGCCCGCCGGCAGCACGTCCTCCGTATTCCTCATCAGGTCGATGAATGGAATCGGGATCAGCGTGAGCGGATCGGCCAGGAACCCGCTCGTAATCACCGGGATCGCCACATAGAAGAACCCGTACACCAGCCCGATCATCGTCCCCACGCTGAACACCGGCCAGCGCCACGTTCCCGTGTCCGTGGAAGCTTCCGCAAGCGCAGTCGCCCCCTGCGCCGCAATCGGCGCCATCGGGAACGGCAGCCTCTCCACATCCGAGGTCGTCCGGAATAGGAAGTACCCCAGTCCCACCCACTGCAGCCGCGACAGGATGTTCGTCGTCACCAGAATGAGGATCGGCACCGTCCAGTCCGCATGGAGGAACGTCCGCTTCACATACGCCTCGGACCCAATCGGCGGCGCGTACCAGCTCGGAATCTTGTCGGCGATGCCGAAGCTCGTCGCCGTAGGAGACTGGACCACATACTGCGCCCAGATCAGCCACGCAAACGCACCCCCGGCCAACATCATCCCGCCAACCATGTAGTTGATCGACCCCGCCATGTAGTAGATCATGTACAGCTCTTGGCGGGTCAACACCGTGAACGAACGGCGACATACCTCGGTGAAGAGGATGATCGTCGTCCATTGCCCCGCAGGCCCCAGGTTCTGCCCCACCAGCAAGCCCAGGTAGATCGCCCCGGGCATCATCAGGATCGCAACGAAGAGAGCCCCAAGCACCGTCTTCAGCGTGAACCCATCCCGGAACTCCGTCGGCTCCAGCTCCGGCCTGCGCTCCAGGTAGAAGTCGGCTATGTCGACTGCCTTCTTCTCTTCCCGGCCTTCCCCGGCTCTATCTTGCTCCTCGGCCAACCCGGTCACCTACCTCTCGTTGCGCCCGCGCGCCCGGCAGCCTGCCTCCCGGCCTGCTCCTCTTCAGGAGGCCGCTTCCGCCGCACCCGGAGCCGCGCTCTCATACAGATAACGGTCTCGCTCCTCTGACCGGAGCGTCCGCCAGATCAGGAACTGCTTCCGCACCGTATTCAGGAAGCGGCGATTCACCCGCCGCCAAGAAGACACATCACCACTAACTCGCTCCAGGTGCAGCCGAATCTCGAACACGTCCGCCATGTCCGTGGGAATCGTCCGCAGTTGCACCTGCTGGCTCACCCCCAGGTCGAACGGCGCCCCCCACGCCATCAGCTCGATTATGTACGAGATCCCGTGCTCCTGCTCCTCATCCCAGGTCTTCACGCCCTCTGTCACGAAGTCGCCGATCGAGTACTCCTCGTACGCCTGGAACCATTCCACCATGAACGCCCTCAGCGCCGTCGCCTGCTGTCCCGTCACCGCAAACGGTAGCGGAATGTCCCAGGTGTCTCCCTCCGGCTCCGGCAGCTGCCAGCTCCGTTCGATCGCCGGCGTCGCCACCTCCGATGCTTTCCGCGCCGGATACAGCGTGGACAGCAGCACCACCCCGATCACCACTGCCGTCGAAGCCACCGCCGCCACCGACGAGTAGTTCAGATACAGCCCCGGCAGCAGGTCGAACACCGTGATCAACTTCGCCATCCCCTGCCCAACCAGATACCCCAAGATCGCTCCCAGAATCGCATACACGAACGACTCCGCG
>JAUVSA010000296.1 GCA_030597345.1 Bacillota bacterium | reverse complement strand
GTCGACCCCGACGGGCTGGCAAGTCAGGAGACCATCGAGAAGGCCCTTGAGGGGGGTCCCGCTTTCGGGAACACGGACTCGTCCACCGGCGAGAACCTGCGCGTGTACGTGGTGCCTCTCGAGGGTCCCCAGGCAACTGGGGTGGTTCTGGAGGTGGGTAGGAGCATTGAGCCCGAGAGGGAGGCCCTGCGCCGCCTGATATTCATTCTCGGCGGCGGCGGTGCCGCCGGGCTCGCCCTTGCCCTGGTCGGCGGCTTCTTCCTCGCCGGCCGGGCCCTCCGCCCCATCGGCGCTGCCATGGACCGCCAGCGGGCCTTCGTCGCCGATGCCTCCCACGAGCTGCGCACGCCCCTATCGCTGATCCGGGCCAACGCTGAGCTGCTGCAGCGCCACCCCCAGGAGCCCGTTCAGGCTAACATGCCTGCCCTGAACGACATCATTCGGGAGACCGACGGGCTGAGCACTTTGGTCAGCCAGATGCTGACCCTGACAAAGGCCGACGCCGCCACAACCCCATTCGTCTTCACGGAAGTTGCCCTCCACGATTTGGTGGAAGACGTCGGGAAGCAGGTAAAGGTGCTGACCGATAAGAAGGGGCTTCAGCTAGACGTCCGCGTCGACGGGCCGGTGCGGGTCAGAGGGGATGAGATGCGCCTGAGGGAGCTTCTGCTCATCCTGCTGGACAACGCCATCAAGTTCACGGATGCGGCGGGAACAGTGGGGCTGACGCTGGAGGCAGATGGCGGCAAGGCCGTGGTGCGGGTCAGGGACTCGGGCAACGGCATCCCGCCGGAGGCCCTCCCCCACGTCTTCGACCGCTTCTACCGAGCGGACAAGGCGCGCTCCCGGGCCGAGGGAGGGGCCGGCCTGGGGCTGGCGATCGCCAAGTGGATCGTGGAGGCTCACCGGGGCTCGATACGGGTCGATAGCTACCCGGGCACAGGTACCACCTTCACGGTCGAGCTCCCCATCCACTAAGGCTGGGGAGCCGGGCAGCCCTCTGCACCACGACCACGACTCCGTGGCCGCTTGACCTGCGAAGGGCCGGATGGCATATTGGCACCCCACAGGTAACCGCTATTGACCGGTACCATGGGAAAGAGGCAACCTGTCAAGGAACGGAGTCGACTGCATGAAGGTGCTTATTCTCCACTTCCGCTCCCCCCGGACGCGCGCTGAAGGCCGCCGAACCACGGCAGATGTGACCGACTCGGCGGGCACCGACGGCGTATCCCTCGAGATCATGAAGCGCCAGGCCCTTCTCGAAGCGATGGGCCATGAGGTCGCCATCTGCTCGGCCTACGATTGGGCGGACCTCCCCGTGCCGGCGCTGGAGTTCGACCGCCAGGATGTGGCGGTGATGATGAGCAACCTTTTCGGCCACGGGATCACCGACTTTGCCGACGAGGCCGAGCTTGAGCGGGCGTTCGGACGAGCCGTCGCAGAGCTGAAGCGAGAACTGGGCCAGGGGATCAAAGCCTTGGCGCCGGACATGCTCTTCGTGCACAACATGCTGTCGCTGCCCGTTCATCCAGTGGCCACGGTCAGTCTCACCGAGCTGCTCGCAGACCTCCGGCTGCCCTGTGTGGCGATCCACCACGATGTCCTCAGCGAAGGGGCCTACAAGTTCACCGCGACATGTAGCTTCGCGCAGTCCCTGCTCGATGGGTATTTCCCTCCCAAGATGCCGAGCCTCTCCCACTGGACGATCAACACGCGCAACCACAGGGCTCTCGGCGCGAGGGGCGTCCGGGCCGGAATCATCCACGATACCATGGACTTTGACCACCGGCTCGATGCCCCAGATTACGCGAGGATCCGGGGGGAACTCCGGGCCAAGCATGGCATCGACAGGTCTGACGTCGTGCTCTTCGTCGGAGCTCGTATCGTCCCGAATAAGCAGATAGAGTTGGCGGCTCACCTGGCCGCCGTATTGCAAGGTCTTCGCCGAGATATGGTCGGCAAGGCCCTGTACCACAGCGAGGTGTTCACCCAGGAAAGCCGGATCGTGCTCGTTCTGGCGGGCAGACCCGAACGTGCCTTCGCCGATTACCGAGAGAGCCTCTTCGCGCTGCTCGATGCGCTGAAGGTCGACTGGCTATATGTGGGAGACGAGGTTTTCCCTCTGCGTGTGGCGGAGGAGGGATTCTATGCCCTCTATCCCGATATGTACACCATGGCCGACTTTGTGCTCTACCCGTCGGGCTGGGAGGGATTCGGCAATCAACTGCTGGAGGCCTTTGCCGCCGGCCTCCCCGTGGCGGTATTCGAATACCCCGTCTTCAGGGACGACATCGCACCAAAGGGCGTGCGGGTCATCTCGCTGGGAGACACCGTCCTTGAGGAGAGCGACCCGGCAGGACTCGTCCGTGTACCCGCCGAAGTGTTAACCCGCGCGGCGCAGAAGATGGTGACGCTTCTGACGGACCAGAAGGAGCGCGAGAACGTCACCCATCACAACATCGCCGTGGGCAAGCGATACTTTGGCTTCGACGTGCTTCGCTCGCATCTGTCGGAGGCGGTTCGCTGGGCCTCCGCCTTCGCCGCCTCGACCGGCACCCCGCAGTCGTAGGTCCGCACCGCCTTTGTCAACCGAGATGCCCCAACACTACTCGCTGGCGCTCGACGGCAGCGGCAGCCCCAGCCATTCATAGAACCCCTCAATGTCGGGCTCGAAATCGAACAGGACTGGATAGCCGGGAGGCACCGCCTCAACCTCCAGCAGGGCGAAGCACCCCGGGCAGTAGAACTCCCGCAGCTCCATCCACTCGGGGTCACAGTGCATCATTTTCGGGTAGACCTCCAGTAGCAGCGATTCGTCGTTGCGCACAAACACTCGCGCCTTCGTCTTCCAGTTTTCCCGGCAGTCCCCGAACTCGAACCCGCAGTCGCAGCGCACCACCCGCTGGCTGCCCTTCTGCACCACATAGAGGTGCTCGGCCAGGGGAAGAAGAACCGGTTCTTCCCAGCCGAGGCGCTCTCGCAGCACCTCCATGACTACCTGGAAG